>JBKOWU010000235.1:0-8664 GCA_046724555.1 Thermoproteota archaeon
CTGAGATGACTGACTAGCGAGCTGTTCTATTCTTCCACCACATGGTGAGGCAAAACCAATCGCCCTTCCAAATTGATCAATCAGTTGACCTATTGTAATATCTAGGGTTTCGCCAAAGACTCTCCATCTCTTCTCCGAAAACGCCACTAGCATAGTATGACCACCAGAAACTAACAATACCAATGGATCCGAAGCGCCTGTAATCATTGCTCCTAGCTCGATATGTCCTAGAGCATGATTAACTGGGACTAGTGGCTTGTTGTAAAATGCGGCAAGGGCCCTTGCTATCACAGCCCCCACGCGTAGACATGGGCCTAGTCCAGGACCAGCAGAATATGCAATGATATCAACTTCTTTCATACGGGTTTTTGCTTTTTCTAATGACTGTTTCAAAACAGACGATGCTGTCTGAGCATGGTGCCTCGATGCTTCCCGTGGATGAATTCCAGAACCCTCTGGAGCCCTATATTGATTACGTATATCTGAAAGTATTTTACCTCTATTTCCATTACTCAAAGAAGACTCTAGTATTGAGCATCCAAATGTATGAGCAGTACTCTCTATTCCCAAACAGAGCATATTTTCATCCATTATCCATTGCTTGTAGTCGAAACTATTTTTACAACGTCATTATTCTTAAGTTTGTGTTCTGCACCAAGTCTTTGTTTGGTTCTAGCATCTATAGCATACAAGAAACCTTTTCCTATGTCGGCATGAATTGTGATTGCTAGATCTTTTGCAGTTGAACCTTCAGGCAGCAAATAGGCATCTGGTAGAACATTTCCTTTTTTATCCATTAGCTTTATCTCGTCCTGGACTGGATAAACAACAATTAGTTTTAATAGCCTAAAACACACTAGATTAATCACTTCCTGAACGCCAGTCGAACCATATTTTGTAATTAATGAACGTATAGTGTCAAGGGCTTTCTTTTGTTGCTCATTTAAAACAACACCTGACTTGATAGTGAACGAATTGTCTCCTGGCAAATAATGTAAGAATCCTTTTTTTGTAGCTCTTCTAAGCAGAATTTCTGCTTCGGCTATACATGGAATTACATCTAAACCAAGGTCTTTGAGCTTTATGATGATAGTTTCAGCAGTCGGTAAATCAGACTTATTTGCAGCAATAACAATAGGTTTTGCTCTTGCTCGGACTTTTTTACAAAAGTTAAAAATGTCTTCTTCTTTCCAAAGGGTTGCTTTTTTGGTTCGTAATCCTGTCTCTTCAAGAGCTTTGACAATGTGGGGCTCACCAATGCCAAGTCCAGTTAGTCGTTTTGACAGCATGTTTTCTAGTTTCTGTGCTTGGCTCTCGGCTTCTCTTGCAACCTTATTCCAGTCCTTACTTATTATGGAAGCCAGCCAGAGATCGAATTCATCTTCAACAAATTTCACATCGTACAGCGGATCACCAACACCGACTGGAACTGATTTGCCTTCGCTATCTGTAGAAGCAGATGCGTCCACTACATGAATTAATACATCTGCTTGTCTTGCATCGTCTAAAAATTTATTTCCAAGCCCCCTGCCATTATGAGCTCCAGGAACAAGACCCGCTACGTCAATCAGTTTTATAGGAATAAACCTGTTGCCATCTACACACATCGAGTGGACGGGATTATCTTGAACTCCAAACTCTCTACAGACGCATTTTACTCTTGCGTAGCTGACTCCTAGATTCGGTCTGATGGTTGTGAAGGGATAATTTGCAGTTTGTGCTGAAAGTTCAGTAGCTGCGTTGAAAAATGTAGATTTGCCAACATTAGCTTTGCCTATTAGACCAATTAGCATAATATAGTATCAGGGATGATGACCAACATTAATGTCTTTAACGTCTTTTCGTGTATACAATTAGTGTCATAAACGCCATATTAAATGAATGTAATTACATTTGGTGGTTATGTATAAATCATCAATAGCATTAGAACCAATAAGATACTCTAAAGCTTAGATTACGATTTTGAAAGACGCTAAACTAAGTTAAACATTCCAAGAGGCACGATATTCTATATGGGTTTATAAATAGATATGGAAAATTTCCGTTCATCTGACAAGATTTTTATTCAATTGACTCAAATTATAACTGGAAGTGGCTGGGATTGTTGCTATTTACAATCTGTTAGCAGAAACTGACAGCAATATAATAACTCAATATCTATCTCATTCAATGCAAATGCTTCAACATAGAGGAAAAGCTTATTGGAATATGGTGATAGGAGACGGAATGATTGGTAGAGAAGGCTCACTTCCGCCAGATCATGACATATTGAAGATGGCTGAAGAACAAAAATTATACGCTAGCAATGGAATAGGATATCTTTCCAAAAGATCGCCCCAATTTCCCAGTATGAACACAATACATGCTGCCCTTGACGGCTTTTTTGTAGATACGGAGAAATTGCATCTACATCCTTACATAGGACAAGCGAGACATTCAGACTCACTTTTCAAATGTTACTATATTTTTGTATACTTGTTATTTAAGAGGGAAAATCCTGAACTAGCGGCTGAATTCCTTGACCGACATTTAAGGGGAAACCTGATTATAAAGGTAAATGATGATATTTATGCTTATAGAAATAGTTCCGGTTTTAAACCACTTGTCGTAGGAACCAATAGGGACAAAACACTCTATATCATAGCCTCGGAAAATTCATTACGTACGTCGTTCATAGATATGGATTTTAACGATATCCCTGCAGGTCAATTAACAAAATTAAGCTTAAAAAAAGGACTCGAGATCCTTACAAATTTAACTGGTGGAAGACTAATGATGGACCCTTTTGAATTTATTCGAGAATCACATGTAGCGGCTGTAATAAATGGTAAAAGTGTATATGCAATAAGAAAAAATATTGGTAGAGAACAGGCTAATCTTCTTGCAAATGAGATAGATACAGGCTCAGCTTATGCCGAACCAGACTACACTCGCCCAATGGCATTGGGTTTCAGTATAGAATATCAAAGACACCGTAAAAATTTTGAGATCTCAGAAGGCATAATCAAAGATAGGTATGATGATTCAGATCATATGATAGACTTCTCAGAGCAGGTTAGTAAAAACAAGTTACTTACTACAGGTAGATCTCTGAAATTTGTTATTAAGAATCTAGTTCAAAATAAAAAAGTAGCAACAATTCAGGGAACAATTCAGACAGGTAGCACTGCTAGAGAAACGATTTACTATTTACGTAATGCAGGTGCACAATGCATAGATGTTATAGTCAGTTATGTTCCAACAATAGATGGAAGACAGGTTGGACTTTATACCCATAATAGAGAACTTCTTGCAAACAAATATGTAGGTGAAGTTTCCTCGATAAACGAACTTAACAATAAAATTACAAAAGAAATAGGAGCGGATTCTTTAAATTATAATTCACCTGAAATACTGGCTCGTGGTATAGGTCTATCCGAAAAAAATCTTTGGTTTCCTGAGTGGGTAAGATTTTTGGATTATAGAAAGTAGTAATAATGATCAAGAAGATAAGAGATATTGACATCAGTAGGATAACAAAGCAGATTCCAGATAAATCTCTTACACTATTAACTGATGGCAAGAAAGAGAGCCAAGGATTTATTATAGAACATATAGAGCTTCGTCAGTATATCGAAAATGCTGATCCTTCCCTAGGTAATTACTCGTTGCTGACTGTATTAATAAAAACTGACAAGGGTGAAGTAGAAATGAAATATGATGAAGGTTTTAGAGGTATCGATGTAATTGAATCGGCCGCAACCATGCTAACACAATATGCAGGACTTGCATCTTTAATTAATCGTGCATTAATAGAGCTACAACGTTAAAACTGCAAGTCTATATGTGCAAGACATACCATATAAATTGTACTTATATGCACAATTAATAATTAATATTCTGTCTAGTTAGTACGAACTTTAGATATACAATCATCCGCTTGAGGATGATGTGTGCTTATGTTGTATCCTGTCATCTTTATTTCGCCACATTTTTACTTTTGTGATTGTTAAAGTATTTGTTCTGCTTCAGTTAGCGAGTTTACTCTTAGCGACCAATCAAAGTTGTGGTTCCATGGCTGGTTGAACAGTATAGCGGATTTTGGAGGCACTATATCTACCAAGTTTATTGGAGCATCATCGATTAATATGTCAAATGGGTATTCTGCTTTAGGAGTAGCATCATAGACAAATAACAAGTCATCGGAATATATATCGTAAAAATCAAGCCATTTTGCAACATATGCTACAGTTGACCGCTCCCTTTTTGTTAGGATGGAAATTCTATAACCTTTGCGATGAATGCGCGTCGTAATTCTTCCTATTTGTGGCTCTGTAGGAGGTATATCTTTCCAACGATATTTCCACACATATCTAAAAATTCTATATACTTCATCAGCAGAAATAGAAAGGATGTTAGCAATGTCCCACTTGTTAATTTCATTTTTGCTAACCCTTGTATTTTTGCGTTTGTTATACTCGTTTGTCCACATCACCATGACATCTGCAAGGACAGAATCCACATCGATTGCGATAGTTTTAGATGCTCCAATGCGAGACATGATTCGTACATTTACATTAATGAAATATTTATTTAGAGCCTTTCTCTAAGTTGTTTGATTAATTTGGTTTCTTCTTATTTGCTGTACATCTAACAACAAACCTATTTTAGTGCCTTTTGTAATCTTATTGCTTTTTCAGTTGACTAAGCAGAGAAAAGTATTGGATTGCGTTCGTCTATCTCTTATATCTTATGTTGTTTTATGTCATATACAGTGTTAAAAAGAGAGCTCAATTTTGGAAAATAAAGAAGAAAAAAGGGACCTTATCAAATGGAAAAAAACAATATAATAGATCGTACAATAAAGAATAACAATAAGGAGAATAACACCAATCCAGAAAAAGTATTTGACATAGCAATAATAGGCGGTGGATTTGCAGGGTTATCCGCAGCATTACTACTTGGTAGATATATCAGACCTACAGTAATTTTTGACAGTGGAAATACAAGAAACTCAGTGACCAGACAAGTTCATGGTTATTTGGGTTTTGAAAATATTTGTCCCACACAACTTATTAAGAAAGCTTGGAAAGATGTAAAGCAATATAAATCCATAAAGATAATACACGAGAAAATCGAATTCGTTAGCAAAGATAAGGATATTTTTCTATTAACAACAGACAAAACTAGAAGCTCTATTAAATGCAGATATGTTGTAATGGCTACAGGAATTGAAGATATAAAACCCAACGTTAAAAATTTTGATAGATTTGACGGAAATGGAGCTTGGCATTGTCCTCATTGTGACGGATTCCAAAGTACCGACAAAAGACTCATCATTATTTCCTCTGGTGATAACAGCATAAATTATGCAAAAGAATTCTTGGGATGGACTGAGGATATTACGCTTTTTATGAGTGACAGTTATCAGATTAGACTCGAAGAATTAGATGAAGCAAAAAAATTAAAGATTAAGGTAGTACAAAATGATACCCCAGTAAAAATTACTGTCAATAAAAAGGGATCCTTAAGAGGGGTTATGTGTAAAAGTGGGAAATCATATCTTGGAGACGTAATATTCTATTATATCGGATACAAAGTCAGAAATCAAATTGCAAGACAACTTGGATGCGAAGTAGATGATCAAGGTTTTGTCAAAGTAAATAACATGCAGCAAACCACAATTCCTAATGTTTATGCAGTAGGCGATATAGCTACTGATAGACACTATGTAGTTCTGGCAGCTGCCAGCGGAGCGCTTGCCGCTATATCAATTTATGAAACACTGCTAAAAGATGCAATCAAGAGAAAATATGACAAAGAATAGTATATGAAGAAACTAAATTAGTCTAATAGCCTGTAGACGATTTCGTTGATTGTTTATATATTTACTTATGTTCCTTCGCATTACCATGTGGTGAATGAGTGCAGGTATTTATATCAGAATTGGTGCTATACTCGCAAAAATAATTATTTAGGTATGCATCAAGTAATACTTTTTTATTTTGAGGCATATAGGATATTGAAGAAGGAAAGTCTTCACAGGATCTTCATAAGGAATTTAAAATTGCTATGATGTGTCCCATGACTAGCTTTGTCATTGCAGTCATGTTGGGGGCTGTACGTTGGTATTGTTATCCTTCTCTCCAGTCGAAGGACCTTATTCTACTGCTAATGTGATTACTATTCAGTCGGTATAATAGTTGCAATGTAAACGTTGTTCAAACAGAAATCGTAAATATCTTTCTGTTATGTACGTTGATCTTTTCCCAGCGATTCCTTCTTAATTGTACCAAAAAGTAACGTATAACCACACTTAAGACATTCTTGTGAGCTTGAATATGGTTTAAATCCTCTAATAGCCGTTTTGCTAAAAAGTTCGCTGCCGCATTCAGTGCAAAAATACTTTAAAGTATGATTTACCATGAGACTTTCAATCACGATAGTACCTAATAAATAGGTGGCATGTGCTCTTCACTATTTGCAAACTACTCAATATTTTCATGAATTTTACTGTAATACTTTTCTTTCGTATCTCGAATGGTCGCCATACTCAAAGTAGCAGTTTGGTATAAAAACGTGATATCGCAAGGATAGATCCATATTCGATCTTGCGGACATCATTCTAATTAACATTAATTATACTTGTGACGTATTTGTTTTCAGAATGCGCCTGAAGAAACAGAGATCACACCTAATTTTCTCTAAGATATTTCATGCAGATTGCTGATAGTATTTTTATAGTAATGATTGAAAATTATTTTGTATTGATAGTTATATATTCATAGCATCTGCTATGTTTATCGAATTAAGATGATAGAACAAAAATTAGCAATCATAGCAATTCATGATATTAATCCTTTACATTCAGAAGAAATACTAAAAACATGCCATGAACTCAACAAACTTAAAATTAGATATAACCTGAGCATAGTGCCGCACTATGAAAAAGAATACAACCTTAAAGATCATCGTGCTTTCTGTGATGAAATCTCTTCATTATTAAAATCTGGAAATATAGAGCTTACCTTACATGGTTTTTACCATCAGATAGATGGAAAGATAGAGGATTTTGATACAGAATCAAAAGAAGAAGAAAAGCAAGAAATCCAACAAGGATTAGATATTTTATCTGCTGTTAATCTACCTAGGCCTTCTATGTTTATACCCCCAGCATGGCATTTGAGCCGCCAGTGTATAGAAGCATTAAAGGAATTGAACTTTAGTATGTCAGAATCTATGACAGATATTGAGTTCATTCAAGAAGGCAAAAAATACATACTTCATCCTGTTATGAATTGGGATCAACAAGGAGATAAAGTAAAAAATAAACAAGCTCTACAGCAGAACAAAGAGATGTTTTATAAAAGAATATTCAATGTCAATGGTAAAACTAATGGACTATTTAGAATGGCTATCCATCCTCCTCATGACCCTGATGGTGCATTGCAAGACCAACTTGAAATGATAAAATATATAAAAGAAAAAGAAGGTTATCAATTAATAAAATATTCAGATTTATTTAATATATACGAAAAGAAGGTCTCTAATGAAGTCTGGGTACAAAATATTTAGGTGCATTTGTATATCAACACGCATGATAAATCTGATCAATGATAATCGTCATCTTTGTTTTTGGCAATTACGTAGCCTTTCCAGGCTTACCTTATTCTCATATAATCCTGATTCTAACCTTTTTGACCTACTGTATTTTTCCTATAAACCGATTTTTCTCTATTGTGGAAGTCATAGTAAAGACTTTTTCCTTATTCTGCTAAATATGTAATATTTCATTGTACATAGTTTTGCTTTATATTGGTACTTCATTTAATTTTTGGGGTTTTTAAACTTTTCCGCCTGAAAGACATTATGATAAGTATGTGTGCTAATTGCTAGCCAGTGATGTAGTTACGACAATCTATGGTGCTCTCCCCAGTATCCCTGGCGGCAAAGCAACAATCTTTTTTACAATGTACTAAATTTACATTTACATACTACTATTCAACATTCTATGTGCTACAAAGTAATTACAATGTGGTAATCAGCACCAAGATTATCCATAAATGGCTCCGCATATTTCAGGTAAAATTTTAAGTATGATTTAGTACATAATCCTGTAGAGGTGAATAATAGTATTTGAGTTCAGACGACATAGAACCATTTGACTGGTATAGAAGATTTTTTAGCGGAATGGGTAGGAGAGGCCTTGGAACAGGATTCTTTGATGACATGTTCAGAGGTTTTGATCAAATGAGACGTGAAATGGATAGAGAATTCGAAGATCTAGAAAAAAGGATTCCCAAAGACTTGGTTAGAGAATACACTACGCCAGAAGGTGGAAAAATAAGAGAAGCAGGACCATTCGTATATGGTTATTCTATGACTGTAGGACCTGATGGTAAGCCAAGAGTAAGAGAATTTGGCAACATAAAACCATCAAGGGGCTTTGGCGGAACGGCTAGACCTGAAATTAGTGGTGAGTTAGAGCCTTTAGTAGATATAACTACAACCGACAACGAAGTTAAGGTAGTAATAGAAATGCCTGGAATAAACAAAAACAACATCAGAATAAATGCCTATGATCAGACCTTAGAAGTAAAAAGTGACGATCCTAAAAGGAAATATCACAAAGCTATTGAGGTCCCTCCAGAGACAGATATCGAAACTGCTAAATCTACCTACAAT
>JBKOWU010000038.1:0-1840 GCA_046724555.1 Thermoproteota archaeon
CTTTGAACGTAGAGCAAGTACCGCAGAGTCCAGAATTCAAATCAAACTTGCACAGCTTCAATATGATATGGTTAGAGCAAGAGAAAAAGTAAGACTTGCGAAAAAAGGTGAGCAACCCGGGTTTTTTGGTATGGGTAAGTATGACGCTGATGTTTATTTTCTTGATATCAATAAACGAGCAGTTTTTTTAAAGAAAAAATTGGAAAAAGAGGAGAAGAGAAGATCTCTTCATAGAGAACAGAGGACAAGAGCAGGCCTGCCTACAATTTCGATTGCTGGCTATACCTCAGCAGGAAAAACAACTCTTTTCAATATATTAACAGGGGAAACAAAAATCACAGGACAAGGGTTGTTTACAACATTAACAACATACACTAGGGCATTAACATTAAATCATAGGAAAATACTGGTCTCAGATACAGTGGGTTTTATAAATAAGCTTCCAGCATACATGATCGATGCTTTCAAGTCTACTTTGCATGAGCTAGCTCATTCTGCCCTTATTTTACTTGTACTTGATATAAGTGAACCAATAGATGATGTAGCAAGGAAGTTATACAGCTCTATTAATCTAATGAATGAACTCAAAGTTCCGATGACGAAAGTCATATACTTATTAAACAAGGCAGATCTGATTAGCAACGATAATGCTATTGACAAGTCTATGTGTCTTGGCATTTTGGATTCTAAAAAATATATTTTGTCAGTGTCAGCAAAGACAGGCTTAAATATTGATCAGTTAAAGAATTTATTACTATTGCTAGTTTTTCATGATAATTGGAATGGAAAGAAAACAGTAGAAGAACAAATGAATTTAGTGAATAGTAATGAAAGTATCAGTTCTTAGAATAGGACATAGGTTATTGCGAGATGATCGTATAACTACACATGCAGCTTTAGTATCCAGAGCATTTGGTAGTGACAGAATCTACATGACAGAAGTAGATAATTCTATAAAAGGGACATTAGAAGGAGTCGTTCAAAGATGGGGTGGAGCATCAGATTTTGTAATTGATATAATCGAAAATTGGAGAGAGATGATTAAGAAATGGAAGAAAGAAGGTGGAAAGGCAGTCCTTTTAACTATGTATGGTATAAATGTAGAAGATACGATAGATCGGCTAAGAAAAGAAGACAAGATACTTGTAATTATCGGTGCAGAAAAAGTTCCAAGAGATTTGTATAATCTAGTCGATTATAATGTTGCAATTGGAAATCAACCGCATTCAGAAATTGCCGCACTAGCAATATTCTTAGATAGAGCCTTTGGTGGCAAACAATTGAAAAAGGAATTCCACGGAGCAAGGCTCAAAATTATTCCCATGGCAAAAGGCAAGATGGTTAAGGAAATAGATACCAAAGATACATGATTTGCCATAATCGCATATACATGATTTGCCATAATCGCATATACGTTTATCGAACTCATATGCTATGAACTAATCAAAGTCTAGGTATTTCTGTTGGCTTAATCTGAACCCTATTTATATAAGATTATATATAACATGTGGTAATTTTTGCCGCTGCTTTTACGTATATATACCAACATGCTCTCTTTCCATAAGAGATATAAGGTTTTGTACTCCGGAATACATCATATTGAAGAAATCTAATATTCATGCTAGCTCTAAACAGAGCAATATTTCATCTCAAAAATCTACCCATAAATGGGGTAGAGAGGAGGAAACTGAAATTTTCGCTCAAAAAGTTAAACTTTTCAGGCAGGGCAAATTATCAGAAGATGATTTCCGTAGATTTAGACTTCAACATGGTGCATATGGTTCTAGACTGCATATGAATTACAGCATGGTTAGAATCAAAATTCCAAGTGGTGAAATTA
>JBKOWU010000152.1:0-6457 GCA_046724555.1 Thermoproteota archaeon
AAAAATTGGAATAGAAATCTAAAGAAGAAAATTATTCATATTGATTTTACTTACGCTGAAGTTGATACATATTATCCTCCTACAGTTGAAATTGCAGCAGATATCGAATATACTATAGATGCTATTTTAGATGAGCTGCAAAAAGAGAAAAAGAAGATACAAAATCATAATTTAGGCAAATTCCATCGTTATAGCAAAGCTCCACATTTATTTAAAAAAATCAAGCAAGAAATAGTATCGAGAACCAATAGATTTAACGATGACTTTTCGTATCCGATAAAGCCTCAAAAGTTACTACGCGATGTGAGGAATGCTCTTAATAAAAATGACATTGTTATTTCAGATGTAGGAGCTCATAAACTGTGGATAGCAAAGGTATACGATGCGTTTAATCCTAATACCTGTTTAATCACTAATGGATTTTGTTCAATGGGATTTGCCCTTCCCGGGGCAATTGCAGCACAGCTTGCAAGACAAAATCAAAAAGTTGTTGCAATGTGCGGTGACGGTGGCTTTTTAATGAATGTACAGGAAATTGAAACAGCTGTTCGTCTCAAATTGCCCATTATAATAATTGTCTGGTGTGACCGTGACTATGGTATGATATCCTTAAAGCAAATAGATGAATTCGGAAAGAGTGCATTTACAAGATTTAATAACCCCGATTTTGTTACACTTGCTCAAAGCTTTGGTGCAATGGGCTATGATGTTAAATCTACTAAAGATTTTTGCAACGTGTTAGAGAAGGCAAAAGAATCAATAGATGTTCCAGTCATTATATCAATTGACGTAGATTATTCACGAAATCGTATACTGTTAGATGATAACTTTATTGGTTAGATCAACAATGACAATCAAATCAGCTAAATATCTATTTTCAGATTATCATGGGTAATTATAATTAACGATTGCTTTTGAATTTAAGTCTTGATAGCTTTTACTTCCTTGAGCTTATTGCAACGCGATATGATAAACAAATAGAGTGCGAATGGAGGCAGTCTACGTATAAAGTTATAGCTAGCATGAAATACACCATTCTGTCAAGCAATTGAAGTCGGCGAACGTCTTTCGTATGAATAACTTAAAGAAAGTTGAATTTAAATATTAAGTTTCTAAAAACCCTTGAGGCAATATCAACAAAAATCTTCGAATTGAACTCTTTTTGGTCAACAGGGATTAAGTTGGCCACTAAGATATACCACAATAGCATCCTATTTCATAGGCCTTGATATTCATAAGTTATATATCTTAAATAATCAGCTTCCCAAAACCTATGACTATGAATTCATATGCATTAGTTGGTGTAATAGCAGCGCTGTCAATTTCGCTGCTCATACCAACAACTAACTTTAAGGTCACAAGTGCACAGAAGCCAAGTGACGATAGCAACACTACAACGACTAGAACATCATCAAAGACGGTACATGCAGGAGGAGGAACTTCTACTGACATGTTGGCTGTCTTTGTACCGCAGCTTATACAAGTTGGTGTAGGCCAAAGCGTAACATGGGATAACCCATCGACAGTAGGAGAACCACATACAGTCACATTTGTTTTAGATAACAAAACTGCTACAGGTATAGTTTCGCCATTTTCAGTACCAAGCTCTACACAATTTGTAGCTATACCTCCAAATTCTAACAATGAGCCACTCAAAGTACCTGGTCAAAACAATGTAGTAATAGCAGTCAATGCAAGGTCGTATATTCCAACTGTAATTGATTCACAAGGAAGTGTAAAGCATTTTGCACCACCAATCTCATCTTATACTACGATGGGAACAGAAAAATATGTTAATTCAGGTTGGCTACTACCAAAAGGACAACAACAAGACTACCCTGGCTCTTCAACATCATTTACAGTTACTTTTCAAAAGCCCGGTACATACAAGTACATTTGTGGGATACACCCTTGGATGAGTGGATTAGTTATAGTAAAGTAATTGAGGAATTGAGGCATTTTCCTTTATTATTTTTTGTAACATTTCCAATTGAGTCATGTCACAACTCTTTCTTGTTCAGCATTGTACATGGAATTTATCAAACGAGTACTGGGGGCTCTTTCACTTCTCTGTTGTGACATTGGATCTACGCCATTCCAACTGGTCAGTTTTTGTGCTCAAATTTCAGTTATTTTCTTCGTATATATTACACTGGTCAGATTTTAGCTTTACCGTATAGAATATTGTGATATGCATAAAGCACTGCGTTAAGATCATTCCAAAACACCTTGAGTGAACAAAGCAATGCAAAGCAAAACAACACAATGGCAGCATCGATTCAAAGTGATTTAGTATACTAGCTAACCTGTTGCAATTAAGAAGCGATGTTAAATACTAAAATAGTTACTCTTGCTTCAAGTAATTCATACGGCATCAACAACTAGTAGCAGTTTGATCATACTGCTAGGTTATAAGATGAATTATATAAGTCAGTATTAGATACCTGCTTGCATAGTAATAATGAGGTTTGATGGTGAAATCACAGATCCCGTTCATCGATACATCCGATTCTCTGAAGTGGAGAAAGATCTCATAGACACTGCAATATTTCAACGTTTGAGGAGAATCAGACAGCTTGCAGGAGCTCACCTTGTTTATCCTGGTGCGCAGCATTCTAGGTTTGAACACTCGCTTGGCACAATGCATATAGCTGGTTATGCAGGGGAAACTCTTCTCGCTAAAGGTTATCTAGACGATGAAGACAAAGTTCAAAAATTGCGACTTGCTGCTTTACTACATGATGTGGGTCATGGGCCATTTTCTCACCTATTCGAAGAGGTCTTGGACTTGAGGCGTAATAAAAGCCATGAAGATATTGGGAAGCAAATGATATCAGACAGCCCTCTAAGCGATATTCTAAAAAAACATGGTTATAATCCATCCGATGTATGCCAGTTATCATTTGGCGAATCCAAAATAAAATTTTTGAATGAGATCATTGCTGGAGGACTATCCTCGGACCTAATGGATTATTTGTCGCGAGATGGATTGTTTACAGGAGTAGAATACGGGAAAATTGACTATCACAGACTAATAAGCTCGTTTGAAGTAGTACAAAATGGCCACTTAGCCATCAATAGGTCCGCCTTATACTCGTTTGAATCTATGTTGATCTCCAGATACGAAATGTTCAAGGCGGTCTATTTCCATAAAACTGTAAGATCTGCAGAAGTAATGCTATTAAATTCAATGCTGATGTCTGATGAATATTTGAATTTAACCAATACGTCTACTAATAGTTACATAGATATGACAGATGAAGTTATCTTGGGGCTTATGTGCTCGCCAAATAATGGCGATAAAATTGCAATTAAGCTAGCAACAGATTATAAGGACAGAAAGTTGTTAAAATGTGTTTATGAAAAATTTGTACATAAACGTGACAAGCTGTATACTAAAATGGACAGACAAGCACTAGATAATCTAGGATTACAAATAGCTGATGCAGCAGAAGTTAAAGAAAAAACTGTTTTTGTAGATGCATCAAGAGCTCCGTCTATGCCACTTACTCCTACTAAACGTGAAATAAATTCTGTATTGCTTGTTGATAAAGATTGGGCATATGAAACACCTATCTCAGAAATTCCACTCATAGATTCAATCACTGGTTTTCTTGATATGCTGCGAGTGTATACAACTTCTGAAAACAGAAACGCTGTAGAGCAATCTACTAAAAATGTGCTTTGTAATGAAGGGTTTGCATAGAGAAGGTGTGTAAATTGTCTTACTATAGTAATAAAATGACTGATGACAGACAAAGAGTAGTTATTAAATTGAGTGGTAGTATCTTCAGCCAAGATCTGCACAATAATTCTATCAAGGAGTACGCTGAAATGTTTAGTCACATTAGCAAAAAGGTACATCCAATAGTCATTGCAGGTGGTGGCAAAATTGCTCGTCTATATATCAACCTCGCACGAAGTCTTGGCTCAGATGAAGCTACACTTGATATTATGGGCATTGAGGTATCACGATTAAATGCAAGGTTACTAATTGCAGCACTAGATGGTCTAGCATATTTGCAAGTCCCAACTGATCTCGAAAATGTAGCAATGGCAGTACAAAGTGGTAAAATAGTCGTTGTAGGTGGTTTACATCCTGGACAAAGTACTAATGCTACTTCCGCATTAATAGCGGAAAAGATAAAGGCATCGAAATTTCTGAATGCTACCGATGTGGATGGTATTTACGATACAGATCCGAACAAAAATAAAAATGCAAAATTATTCAAAGAGGTTACCATAGAACAATGCCTGCAGATCCTCCAACGTAAAAGTTCTATGGCTGGAACATACGACCTTATGGATATAGTTGCTTTGAAAGTGATCGAACGCTCAAATATTGTCACTAGAGTTTTGCGTTCAGATGTATCTAATATTAAAAATGCAATTAATGGTAAACATTGGATAGGTACAGAAATTGCACCAATCAAGAAACGGTTTTAATATCACCTTTGAATTCTTCTAGTCCATCTTTTATCATATTTTTGTAAATTTCTTCTCCCTTTTGCAATGGAAAAGGTTTTGATTGCGCCTTCGCATACCCGTCGTTATCACAGATAAACAACATTGCTTCATCACCTTTGGTAATTTTACCTACAAGCATTTCTTCACCTACCGGTTCAAAGCCTGTTTTTTGCTGTTTAATAGTAAAAGTTAACATTGCAAAGCCTGCGTAGTCAAAAAGCTTCATTTGGGCTTTTCTTGCTCGTTCTTGGCCTAGAATCGCTGCCTTGTGGTATTGCATATCTTATACCGACCCCTTCCCTTTTTTCTATGTATATCTCTTCCTTAAAATATTTTGAATTTAATACCAATTTCAGTTCTATTCTCATTTAGTGGAGAATATTATAAGCCGACAAATGTTAGGGTTAGCGCAAAAAAGATACATGTAATATTTGCTATTAAATTATTTATAGCGACTGTTGCGAGTCAGTTTGCCTAGGTTTGGTAGTTGAGTTCTTGGTTCTTCTTAGCTTCTTAATATGGTATACGTAATATTTACAACGAGATGATGACTATTTCAGGGTACGATTATTTCTGATTATATCCAAAATCTCATCGGCATCTTCTGCTTCTGGGTCTAGCTCTAGATACAAATTTAGCATTTTCACTGCATCAATAGGGTTTCCTCTTTTTAGTAATATCAGCCCTTTGTCTCTCATAGCATCTGGATTATGCTGGTCAATGGAAATTATCATCTCATTTGCGATCTCTGCTTTGTCCAAATCTTGCGATTCATAATAGCTTGTCTTGAGGTTATTTAACATTCGTATCAGAACCTGTCCTACAGTCGCTTTTTCAACAATCGCGCGAGTTAGGGCGACATTTTGATGAGGATAGAACTGATCGAGCAATGCTTTAAGTGAATAATCATCCATTATCCTGCCACCGTAAAATGGATCTATAATAATTTCAACATCATCATCATCCAAGATATATTTGATCAGGAAGTGAGCCGGAAAGTTAACAGGATGAAGTTTAAAATTGACCGAAAACGCAATTCGCATGTACAATATCGATAGTGTAATGGGTATCCCACATCTGTGTTGTAGTACAACGTTAAGGTAGCTATTCAATGGGTTATAGTAGTCTTGAACATTTGCCTTGAATTGCTTATCTTTAAACAGAAAATTGTTAATTTGTTCTATCATCTGAGTAGGCCGTAGAGGCATCAATTTTTTGATTAATCGCCTGAATTCCTTTCCCATGACATCTATATCTTCCAGAGCAGAATTGACATCTAGATCGGGGTATGCGAGAATTCTTGACATGTGTAGAGCATATTCAGCTAATCTGTCTGAGTTATTCGACAGGACTGCAGAGCTAACTACACTTATTTTCCAATCTTTGATTAAAGATTGGAGATTTTCGACACACAATATACACGTATATGATATGCTGCTTACTTAAAATTTTGGTGCATTACGGATGGAATTGCACAATATTTTATTCATTATATCAATGGTAAAGCAGCATCATAATTCACATTTTATCCTTGACACGAAATGTCAAGACATATAAAACGCAAATTTGGTTGGCTAATTGTGTACAAAATATATTAGTTTTGTATTCACTGATGCGACCTATAATCATTATGTAATAAAGATTGGTTGCAAAGGACAAAAATTACGATTTGGAGACTTGTTATTAGATGTAGTTTGAAATCCATAGTGAGGGGAGAACTATACATTGCTTAATAACAAATAACAATCAGTGCACTTGAATCTTCAATAATTAGTTAGCAGCCTCTTTTGTAGTTTAGCTTTGCTATCATATAAAATGTAATCGATACTAATAATAATTATTATTTGCTGTACATATACTTGTATATTGGACAATTCACTAATTCGTTACAGAATTAATCAGATGGTAGACAATGGGGTGAATGTGACCCTAAGTCTTAGCGAAGATGTAGATCTTGAATCTGTTTCTCAGCAACAGCTGATGCTAGAAG
>JBKOWU010000094.1:0-1487 GCA_046724555.1 Thermoproteota archaeon
GCAATAGAGAAAGGAAGGAAATATAATCCTGACGACTTCAACCAATTTTACTTTTCTTCTAGATCTATGGGTATAGATCCAGCATATGGTAGCTCGGCATTTGGCATTGTAGTAACGCAATGGGTAGACGATCATATAGAGATAATGCATGCCGAAGAGTATCATAGACCAGATTACAATGAAATGCTATCTACCACATACTCATTGATGAGTAAATATGATGTAGACAAAGTATACATAGATGGAGCCAATCCTTCCTTTATCAGATCGTTAAAGCTGCAGATAGGTGAAGATCCAGATTATGATAAAGTGATTGCCAGGTATAGATCAGAAAAGATGAGTGGCAACTGGAGTCAAGACATGAGAATTGTTTCTGTCAACTTCAATGCAGAGCACAAAGCCATGTTAGGACACTGCAAAATGTTACTGGAAGATGACCGTCGGAAAATAGCTATTAATCCAGATAGGTTTGATAAGCTAATTACTGCATTAAGAACTGCTGTAGATAATGATGGAACACTAGATAAAGAATCAACAGCATATAACGACATATTTGATGCTTTTAGGCTAGCTTTGAAGTTTTATCGTTATGTAGATAACAGTGAATAAATTGACGTAAACCTTACTTTAGCATGTTCTCATGGGATTATTGTATGTGTATTAGGATCTAAACAAGGCCCTGCAACTACGCCGTTGGATAAAGGGATTGTAATATTAGCAGTTGTTCCATTTGTTGTTGTTGTTGCAAAGTTCATCTGAGGAATCACAGGTAGCTCTTCGATTTCGTTATTGTGGCCTCGATAAAATTTCTTGTCGCTACTGTAGTTCTTGGCCTTATGGGCGCAAAAAGCTGCTAATGTCTAGATGATTGCCTTGTCCAAGATTAATAAAATCAGCTAGTGTTTGAAAAGATTAAACATGTTTCGAGTCATTGATAAATGGCAGGTTTCTCTGACTAAATGCCTCTATATATGATACAGCACTGAGTCTGTCATGACAACAACGCAATTTAGCTCTGAATCACGTGGTCAGTATAAAGCGAAGGCTTATGCTGCGAGTGCGAAATCAGCTCTTGCTCCTATGGCGATCCCTCGGCGCGATCCGGGCAAACACGATGTTCAACTCACAATCCATTTGATACTGATAGAATCCATGTTCATAGCTTGAGGGTTCAAAACCCACTCCCTGTCTTGCTTTAATCTAATTGGGAAAGACTGGTGATTATACCATGAATTGTTTGGATTATCTTGGGCTTAAAATTAAGCCAAATTTGATTCACATACCTCCGAGCCAGCAGATTTTTCTATAACATTGTTTCTCATGAGATATGAATAGTTGAAAAAAATATTTAGGATACAAATCATGGTAGTCTAAATCTCAGTTCCATTATCAATTTTTACAACAAAGGCGCAGCTCATTTCAGGCATAAAGGCAGTCCCATTTATCAATAAACATCTATTAGAATACATATAATACTTGCAGTCTTT
>JBKOWU010000287.1:0-3436 GCA_046724555.1 Thermoproteota archaeon
TATGGTATTGCTGCTCATCTTAGAAAGTTCCTTTACACTCTCTTTTGAAGTCTGAACAGATGTATTAAATGCTTGTAGATTTGCAGATACCGCATTATTTGCTAATCTTGTAGCTGATATAGCATTGTCTGCAAGATTACTGACTGCCTTCGAGTAATCTTCGGCTATTTGTCTTGGAGATATTATCCAATTTGACCAAAGTTGGAATGAGTTGACAATAATGTCCTTTTGGGATTCTATATATGCATCAGCAATTTCTCTAATTGCTTTAATTGTATTTTCTTGATAATCGGAAATAACATCTGTATAACGTGGAATTTCTCTTCTTGCTTCATCTGTTGTTTTCTTTATGTTATCTTTAGATTCATCTAATACTTTGGTTACTGCTTGTTCCTGTTCGCGTTGAAGTCGTGAATATGTTTCTGTTGTATTGTCATCCTCTTTTCGATCTTTTTTTGTTGATGACATCTATTGTACTTTGATTACATAGTATATAATACCTATATTAATACCACACCAAATAACCAGATATTCTTACTAAAATATCTATTTAAATGGAAATTTACAAAATAAAGGGAAATTTACAAAAAGATGGCGTATCTATGGGCTGTTCCTGCAGATGCTTGTGTACCCTACCAAGTTGTCTTCATGTTATTCATTATCATTTATGTTGGTTGGTAGTTAAAACTTATGAAGAGTGAATTAGCACTCAGCGACAAAAGCAGGTTAATTTAACCATTGATGGACACGTAGCAGACGCCATGCCAGCTGGAATTCAGGATCAGTGAAACTTCCCCGAATTTTTTTGGTATTTTACATAAATGATCTTGGTTCTGGAGTCAATCAATAGAAATAACTAGAGGCGGCTATAATGAGACAACTAAGAAAAACCTTGCAGGGCGATGAGGATGCTGCTTGTGATTATTACTCTGGGTTGGATTTGACATGTGTCCACTATTTATTTACATTTACTTCCTCTATAGGTAAGCTTGGGACATTTTCTTTTCAAATTTATCTGAAATTATGTTATGAATGATATATTATGTTTATGCAGCAGAAAATTATTTTACATTAGTTGAGCAAAGAACCCCTAATATAACGTATTGTACATTAAAGATTGTCTTGCAGTGTTTAAAGCTAAGTACAAAGAGCCCCTTTTAGGATCTTTTGATGTGTGACTTTATTTTCTGCTGTAGTTCTGGAGTCATTATTTCTTCTGGCTTATAATGATGGTCCTGTACTGCATGTTGTTCTGCATTTTTCATAATTTCTTCTTCTGTTTCACCTTTGCATACATAGTCACAATCCATTCCTACATCTCTACATGATACCGTTAACATTGTTTTTGTTAACTTGTACTAGACTAAAAGGTTTCTTCGTCATCTGTGGAATACTGTATATAGCACCCTTATACAATTCCATTCTATTCCAAATTCCATCTGAGATCTATTTGGCAAGCATTTGACATGTATTTGTCATACATTTGACGCTTACTTTATAGCTTTGTTATAGTATAATTATACATGGAATGCCTGCCCCGATAGATGAGATTGTCAAAAGAAGAGTAGTCCAGCAATGGCTGGCCGGGGAAGCCCGTGAGAAGATTATTGCTGATAATGACATAGGAGCCGGTACTATTAGTATCATAGTTGATGATTATAAAGCGGGGCTTGATAATTTCGATCTTGATTCGTTTAGAGACTTAACGCTAGAATCTAAAAAGCGAGGACTAACTTCAAGCGATTTAGCTTCATTCTTTAGATTGTACAACTTCTTCCGGGGTTCGGGGGCAAAGGAAAATGAGATTGAGTCATTTATTACAAATATTATTTCTGGCTATATTCCCCCGAGTAAAGCAATTGATCTTATAAATCAAATATATGATATTTCGAAATCTGAGTCAGTTCGCCTCGATCAGTTACCAGATCATATCAGGCAACAATTAGAAGAAAAACAAAAGATCGATGAACAAATGAAAGAGGCTGATGCTATACTTCAAATCAAGAATGTAAGAGCAAAGGCGATAAATGAACATATCAAGTTAAAGAAAGAACTAGAAAAGCATGGACTATCCACTGATGATATTCATAAGCTTTTGAACGTTCTGATAAATGCTAAAAAATATGAATTTGATGGAAAAGAAATTGCTGAAAAGTTGTATAACTTTAAATTTTCAGAGTGGAAGGAAAAGGAACTCAAAGATAAACATAAGAAACTCTCAAAGAGAATATCAAAGTATAAGGAAACGATTCCTTTAGCCCAGCTAATTTATGATATGCATATTAGCAAAAGTGAATTGATATCATTTAAGATCGCGGTAAATGAAGCAGCAGAGACCTACGGTCTTAGTCCTTCTGCTGCAGCTCTTGGTGTAATCAATATTATATCAGACTATAATAAGAAAGGTCAATTGAAAAATGAATTGTCTGAGCTGAGTCTTCAGAAATATGCAATTAATGAATTTTGTTCAAGCCGTAGCCAAGCTATAAGAGCTCTGATGAATTTAGAACGTCGTGGAATAACAGAAGAGCAAATAATATCATTGAGTAACATTCTGATAGGAAATCAATCGAGCTTATAATCTAGGTTGATTCAAGTGCCATCATCATCCATTCTAATGCTACTCTTCTATGGATCAACATTGAAAAGTAAGCGCAGGTTTACTTTCGATGTTTTGAGAATTCCATTTCAAGTCCTCGTTTACTTTCTATTGCTATTGCATATTCTTCATCTTTAGCTAATGGTATTAGTGAAACACTCTTGTTCTTGCATAGCGGACATATCTTCTGCTGCTGCTGAAGGCTATAGTTACTATTGCTGCTGTTGTTATCTGCTTTTTGAAATATCGTTGCACACCAAAAACATGATTCACAAATAGCAAACTGACGTTCATATTCATAAAGTGGTCTTGTTGTTATAATATTGGATAAATACATACACACGTACTAATCTGCTAGCATAAATACTTTCTATTATTATATACCTATCAAGAGAGGTTAAAAATCTAAAGCCACTGGCGATTCTAGGTCTAAAATTCCAATCGATAACAATATTGGAGAGGGCACAGTAAGCAACTTTTTGGAGAATAAGGGATATAATATCGATACGAAATTCTAACAGTTGACCTGAGGGCGGAATTTGCGTTGTCATTCTTCAATAAGATGATAGAGATAGCAGAATTAAATTATGCTTGATGTAATTGTTTGAACCTGAAAGTGGAGAATGCTGTTTTAATCATACTATTGATGTGCCAAGAATATATGCTTTGAGAAGTACCATGGAAGATATCATCATCAAGCCAGATGACTTAGCTGCAAAAAATGATGATGGTTAGATCTCTGGTTTTGTTATCTTTTATGTTCTATGGTGGCAGTAGCTGGATTGTACCTTCTCCGGTGGCCTGATACAGCATATGCGACACTTTGTATTCCTATTA
>JBKOWU010000153.1:0-7373 GCA_046724555.1 Thermoproteota archaeon
TGTTAAAGAAATTTCGTTTTTGAGGAGAGAAATTACAACACTTAGAAGGGTTGTTGCTCCACTCAAAAGAACAGTACTGGAGATGACTAGAGATATACAGAAGTTCTCTGACGAAGACCTCACACAGTACTTTGATGATGTGAAGGATCATATAGATAAAGTATTGGAGGTTTTAGAAGCATCTAAAGAAACTATAGAAATTTATAAAGATACAGACTTCATGCTCAATACTGAACGAACCAACAAGATACTTACTGTTCTCACCATTCTGTTCACCTTATCAATTCCTGTTACCGTGTTAGGTACTTTTTACGGAATGAATGTTAATTTGCCTTTACGTGATTGGAATTTCTTTGGAACATATACAACGATGATTGTAGTACTGGCTATATCCATAGCAATGGCATTGCTTATGCTTTGGTACTTTCGTCGGCTTGGCTGGATTGGTGTCAGCTAGAAGTGATATAATATTGGTTCCACGTTCATTTTATATACCTACCACGAGTACAATTTTTAAAATAAACTTTTTCACTATCTTTATCTTAGATTAAGCCCTACGTAGCAAATACGTGAGAATTAAACCGAGCTAAATTATTGGAATATTTCATTGTCACGGTATCATATTCATAATAGGGGTAATTGAATGTAACTGTAAATATGAATATGCATGATCATTAGTCTCAATTGTAGATAGTGCGTGCTGTTCCTTCCCTTTATTTCATCATCCTGCTAGAAGATAGTAAAAGCATCCAGGTCATGTGGATTAAGATGAAGATGTCAGTCGTGTTTGTAAAATAACATTCAGATCTATTGCCTTGCCGTTCCTGTTTGCCTTTACGTTTATGACATCTCCAGCAGATTTATGTGATTCAATATAGTTGATAATATCGTCGATGCGCCTTACAGGATGATTATCTATAGCTGTAATGATATCTCCAATATGTGGATTAAGATTCATTATATCTTGACTTGTTCCTTTTAGGCCGGCTCTGTCTGCAGGGCTGCCAGATTGAACTGAACCAACTATTACCCCTTTGAAATTTTTTGGGAGATTTACACTCTGTGCAAGATCAGGAGTCATGCTTCCGCCGGATATTCCGAGCCAAGGATGTGAGTAGCTACCTTTTTGAATTAATACCGGTACTATACGGGATATAGTATTTGATGGAATTGCAAACCCCACTCCAGAAAATATACCTGAAGGCGAGCTAATAGCAGTATTCATTCCTATAACTTGTCCTTGTATATTTAATAACGGTCCACCAGCATTACCAGGATTAATTACTGCATCTGTTTGAATTCCGTCTGGGATTGAAAAACCTGTATCCGGATTTGGTAATAAGCGTCCGACCTGACTTATAATACCTGTTGTCATGGTATCGCTAAGCCCAAATGGATTACCAACCGCAATTATCTGCTGTCCTACCTGCAAGTTAGAGGAATTTCCCATTACAAGTGGATTCGCAGTAGAATTTTCACCTGAAGATGGGAGAAAACTACTATCAGTAATTTCCAAAACAGAAATATCGCTAGATGGATCGTTTCCTATTACACTTGCTGTATACGTATTTCCATTTACGAATGTTATATCAACTGTCTTAGATTCGTCTACTACATGGCTGTTTGTCACTATGTGGCCTTCCTTATCATAAACGAAGCCTGAACCCAATATTGTAGATTGGCTTTCGGAGGGTTTACTATTAATAATGATGTCTTGGCCATCATTTGATAGCTTGGTTGTTATCTGCACTACAGAATCTTCTACTTGTTTGAAAATACGAGGCAGTGGGGATATAGATGAAGAGGAAGAAGAACTCAGAGTAGGCGAACCTGCATCTTCAGTTCGAGTTTGAATGGCAGTTAATTGAGTGATACGTGTATGGAAGTAATTTTGTTCTATTAATTTTTTTCTCTGTGTTTGTTGTAGAAATTGTTCTTCTTGCTCTGCAATAGATTTGGTGAGTGTTATATTGTTATCAGTAGTGTATTCAGATAATAAAATAGGTATAACAGCAGCAGCGATCATGCAAAGTAAAACGAAAAGGATATCATTTGCCATCACAATATATCTGCATATACAAGCATTAACACTGCAGGATATAGATGTTTTTATCTAAGTTTGTTTAAGCAAAAATATAACAGATTCCTTCAAATAATTATGATAGAATTTTTCTGTATTAGAATTCGGGATGAGTAAATTTCATGAAAAGGCTGCTGCAAACACAAATAACAACTCATGATTTAACCATATTGCTGTTCATCTTCTTGTTGTTGCTCTTCTTCTATTCCGGCAATTGTCCTGTTTGGAAAATACTCATTTAACATATCATCTAACTCCTCATCGGTTATATCAGTGTATCTTGATCCGTACAAGTCATATAGAAACTGGAAAGCTTGAGCTTCGGTACACGATATTAAATGGCTTTGTTCGTTTTGCCAATTACTCCAGTATAGAAAGAAGAAATTATTTTCATCATAATTATCCCTATTATCAATCCTAAACAATGTTATCCCTCTAGTGGAGTTGTAATGCGGTAGCATATCACCCTTGCAGGCTAATCTTTTTGCATTTGCGGTATCGAATAATTCTTGCTTGTTGGCCACCATTTCCATACTGCATAACTTTTCGTATACCTTATGCATATGCATGTAGGATTAGATGTTTGGGCATAATGGTATACTTTTGTTAATTACATAACCGAAGAGCAGTAGGTATATACAAACTGATCTCAGTAACTTCCTTTTACCATATTTGTCACTAATGTGCGTCTATTGCTTTTTGCCAAAAATCGTCCCTGCTTGGACTATGGAATTGCTTGGAACCTGTCGTCCAGGCAAAATTATTACGGAAGCGCCTATTGCACAGTTATTGCCCACTACTGCTCCAAAATGATCAGTCCCAGTGTCTACCAATGTGCCATTAATCTCATATCTTATGCTTTGCTTATTCAGCAGAGCATTGGCTGTTCCAGAATATCCTCCAAACCAGACATTTTTACCTATTATACTATCAAGTATCACATTGTGATGAGCAAGCTTATCGTTATTACCAGCAAAATAGGACTTACCAATTTCACAATTAAACCCAATTGTTGTATCTTCACCTATCATACACTTTCTAACAAGCGATCCCATACCAATGAAACTACCACTTCCAATATACGTAGGTCCTTTTATTTTGCAAAAATCATCAATTGTAACGCCATCTTCGATTATACATGGACCATCTATTATACTAGATCTGTCTACAGATGCATTAGGAGATATGGTCGTATGTACAATTTTATCTTGCATTACCCTCTGCATTATATATAGGAAGTCCCAGGGGTAGATGATAGTGTCTATTAAAAAAGAACCTCTTTCTAAAGAGTAGTCAATAAGTGTATTTAACGGAACATCCAATTTTCCTTTTTGGTGGCTTATCAGCTTATTACTGTTATTGTTGCTTGATAAGCGATCATAGCGATCAATTATGTTACAGGAAGCCTTGTGATTGGCAACATTTTCATTCTCGTCTGAGAACTGTTGTACCTCAAGGGAAGGAAAATTATCTTGAATTAGAGTTGCTGCATTAGAAAAATTATCTGGTATCATGACCTCATCAATATCAAGAACATTGCATGCTACTTCCACGTTTCTAACAATTAATGGCTGTCCGAAAACTTTAAGCGAGGATGCAGGGCAGTCACGACTGTCAGATATAAGCGACTGCAGATGATGGACCGAGTTGTGAAATACTAATTGCAACCGCTAGCAAGCTTGGAGATCTGCTTTTAATGCATTTAGGATCATACCTACAATAATAATAGAAGTAAGTTTTTTATCATCATTATAACTAGTGTATTTTAATTATATTGTGATATGATAAATTTTCCCTATAATAGCATAGCATATGTCTATATTATAGAGTGGGGGCTGGTAATCGAACGATAGGAGGAAAACTGGAATATTGTCCTCAACAATACGCTTCTATGGTTACTATAACATACATACATACATAGTAACTATAACCTGAACAAAAATAAGTGGTTTTAAATTGCAGTCGCTGGTGTCGTATCCGTTAATAGGCTATTTTCCTGGACAATTTTTTTGGCCGCATCGAAAATAATTTTTGCGACATAAGATTCTATTCCTAGTATGGATGCAACTTCAGAAGGACCTGCAGTAAGAATGAATCGGATACTTAATCCCGCTTCCATTAGCGAATTCTTAAGCCCAGGAGCAATTTCCAATAGCTGAATACTAGGATCCATGCTACAAACTACTACGTTTTTATTATATATAATTATTTTGTAAGAATATTGTGACTATGCTTTTGAGTAACCAAGCTAAAATAATTTGATTCACATCATCAATTTTGTTACAAATACAATTTTTACGATTAGATTATAATTTAAGGTGCTCTTTAATATGAAGAATGATGATTCACTTGAGTGGCCAAAAATAATTCAAGCAAAGGGAATAGTAAAGACTAGCGATCAAACGGTCTGTGGAAACATAGTAGCTGAATATCGAGATAACATCATAATAATAGAGTTCGAGGGGACAAAATTAAATGAATATATGATCCCAAAGTCACGAGTTGATCATTACGACGGAAGAAATGTGCACCTTTCGATATCAGGTAGCCTCCTGTCATCTTTTGGTTTCTAATCAAGTATATGAGGCAGAAAAATAATACATAATAAAAGAACAGGCGATAGAATAAGACAGATAGATCGAGCCTCCTATCGAGCCGGGGCAGACCAAATCTCCCCTGAGGATATGGAGGGTTCTATCTTTTCCAGTGAATATTGTTGGTTAACATATAGTCATGGCGTAAATTATTAAATGTTTCGTTAAGTTGTACGATTAAATGATTAAGCATCATTATAGAGTTGCTATTGTAATAAGAATTATAACATCTTTTGACAGAATATGAAAATATTAGATTAGATATTATTAAACAGCATATTGCTGACGATCTTATTAAGACCTCTTTTTATGTCGATAATGTTAATATGAATGAAGGCTTCATGTTTTAACCCCTCTTAAATAATAGAATGCTTAGGCGATGACAATGTAAATACAAATTAGCTAGTACATAAACCTATAAAATCTTTTTATCTTTATCAGAATAAGAGTGTTTTCCCCATTTTTTTCTAAAATTAATACGACAACTATCTTGTTCTACTTCCACATAGATCTTTGTTGGGTTGATATAAGGAATAACATGCCTTACTTTCTGCTCAATATTATCTATTACCGATTCAATCTGATCCGTATTCAAGCCATCGATTAAGCTTACATCCATAGCAACCAGTACATCTTCTGCAGCGAAATGCATAGTTCGTAATGAAATTACTCTATTTACTTCCGGTATTTGGAGAACCTGCTCAATGATTATCTTGTATTCATTCCTAGAAATCGCTTCACCTATAAGTAACGCCTTATTTTCTCTAGCTAAGAAAAACGCAAAAACCATCAGAATTGCTCCTATGCCTAAAGAGCCTATTCCATCATAGATTATATTCCCAGTTGTTTGCGATAGTAGAATGCCTGTTCCTGCAATAGCTATGCCAAATAAAGCAGCAGAATCTTCAACTATGACTGTAAGGATTGACGGGTCTTTGCTTTCCCGAAACTCCTTAATTAACGTCTTGAAACTAACTTTTTCTCCGTGCGATTTAATGGTTTGTTCAAAAGAATTTAGAGCTACCCTTAGTGCATTCCCTTCGAAAACTGCAGATATTGCGAGAATGACATAGCTTACGTTAATGTTTTCAATATGGTGAACTTTACCAAAAATTGTACCTATGCCCTGCTGTACTGACAATATTCCAGATATTCCAAAAATCATAGTTGCCACTATGAACGACCAGAAAAATTGTTCTTTACCATGGCCGAAAGGGTGCCGTTCACTTGCTGCCTTTGAGCTTGTTTTAATTCCAATTAGAATCAATATTTGATTAAATGTATCTGAAAATGAATGCAGAGTCTCTGCCCACATTGCGATGCTACCTGTAAATAATGCTGCAATAAGTTTGGACAGTGCAATACCCATATTACCAAACAGTGCAGCATATACTGCTTTTTTAGATCGATCTTTCAATTTATTATTATTATACTATCGTCGAGTATAACATCATCTTATTATTCAATTCTGATATTATAGTAATTATTATTATTATTACCAACGTAATTGTCTTTCCTTCTCAATATAACATGTATTGCTAATAAATGTTGAATTTTGAATCTTTTCCAAAGCATCTATTTAGTATTAGAATCAGTACTCGGGTCATTAAAAAGCAAGTTAAGGTTGATAAATATGCAAGTGTTTTATATTTTTTGATGTCTACGTCTATTTATAAAATTAGTAATTTTGATTTTCATAATCTCATCAAAAACAAGATACGCAGAGCAATAGTTCCAGTTGGATCACTAGAACAACATGGAGCTCATCTACCCTTGTCAACAGATTCTTTAATCACAGAGTATATTGCAACTAAAGTTTCCGAAAAAATGCCGTCCTTTATCTTACCTGCAATTTCATATGGAGTATCTTATGAGCACAAGCCAATGTTTAACCTTTCAATACATAATTCCACACTATCTAATGTAATCTCCGAAATATGCATTTCACTAGTTGAAAATGGAATAGAAAGCATTGTATTGCTGAATGGCCATTATGGAAACATTGGAGTATTGCAATATATTAGTCAGAATGTACATGGAAAGGTTCCTGAGAATATCAGAATCTTTAGTATAAACTATTGGCACATGATGCAACATAAATTTGACCACGCGGGGGAAGTTGAAACTTCTCTTGTACTTGCAATATCGCCAGAGTTAGTGAAGATGGAAAAGGCTGAACCCAACTCCAAAAAAATTTTCGATTCAAAGATTATGTATTCTAGCATCACGAATAATCCTGGTTCTTTTTTAAATATTACTGGCAACGGAGTATGGGGAGATCCAACAATTGCTACGGCACAGAAAGGTAGAGAACTCTTACATGAGATTGTCAAAAATTTAATACAGGCTATCCATGAACTGGAGAATAATATGTTTTAGGTTCCAAACTTCTATCGATAGCACTAATATACGTATTTGCATGATAGCTGTAATGAAATTTTAATATATGCCTATATTATGCTTACGTATAGAGGTAAAATTATCATGTCCGTAGATATGGCAGTAAAGGTTCTTGACGAGAGCCTTGGCAAAGTTGTGCTTATAAAGCTGAAGGGAGGAAAGGTTATCAGGGGTAATTTACATGGTTTCGATCAACACATGAATCTATTACTTCAAGACTCGGTGGAGCTTTTGGAAGAAAATAGATCCAATGATTTGGGTACCATTGTTGTTAGGGGCGATAACGTAGTTATTATATC
>JBKOWU010000283.1:0-5201 GCA_046724555.1 Thermoproteota archaeon
AATGCAAAAAGACTTCAGCGACTTACTGAAGATATATTAGATGTAACGAAAATTGAGAGTCAATCGTTAAACCTCAACAAAGAACAATTCAATCTAAATGATGTAATCACTAATGCTATAGATGATATAATGACAAACAAAGTGTCACTTAAAACTGAAAGTAACAATAACGATCACGCAACAAGATTACTATATAATCATCAAGATGTTTTTGTATATGGTGATAGAGGAAGAATAAGCCAGGTTATATTGAATCTTCTAGGCAATGCAGTCAAATTCACAAAGGATAAAGAAGACACTATAACTGTCATGGTGAAAAAGAAAGAGGATGATGATGGTGAACAACACCATAACGATCAGCAGTTTACTGTCAGCATAAAAGACACAGGCACAGGAATAGATCCTCAGATATTTCCAAGGCTATTTACAAAGTTTGCTACAAAGTCAGAAACTGGTACTGGACTTGGCTTGTTCATATGCAAAGGTATTGTAGAAGCTCATGGCGGCAAGATATGGGCTGAGAATAATGCAGATGGTAAAGGAGCTACATTTGAATTCACTTTACCAATTGTAAACAAATAGTAGTAGGTTTGAATATCATAGAAGTGTTCTTTGCTGGAACTTTAAGGCTTGCCGCATTGAAAGATAATATTTTTGAATAGCAAGAATTAAAGCTTTGTTTTAAGAAATACTGCAAGTGTACATGCAACACTCTAAAACCTTGAGCTGTGAAGAATGCAACAGATGAGCACAAAGATGCAACAACAGATTGAATAGCGTAGAGCCAAAGTAATGGAGTTGTTAAGCAAAGGTGAGAACGACCAGTTATAAATAGCAAGATACTGCAAGTAAACAAATCTATTGTATGTAGGGACTAGCATATCGTAGACAGCAAGCAAAGGAGAATATCCAGAGAATAATGACGAACGTCTACCAGAAGAGTATGAGAAATGTCTTGTTGGGTTAAACGCTCACTAAAGAAGCATGGAATACGGCACATAATACAGAAGATAAAAGAGAAAAGATACAGGCATTATCGCTAGCTAAAGAATGCTATTCAATGAAGCTAGATTTGCTTACTAACACTACTGTAGTATATGATGCTAACAGGTTTATATCTAGCAGGTTAAAAGAGAAGTCAAAGTTATTGGGGCGATAACGATGAGGTTGACAAAGAAAAATCAAATGAACCTGACTATGATGAAGATAAAGACCAGCCCTGTTAACTGCAAAGCAAAACTGTATCGTTGCGTTATAAGGAGTTGGATTAAAGTCGACTATATAACATAAGATAGATTCGTGTAACCCTTGACCTGGCTATGCAAGTAACAAAAATACAAGGTCTTTATTTTGTGCCTATAACATTATTAAATCATTTGGAGCATTGAGCAAATATGATTTCAGTTCGTGGATATGCAGCTCAGCAGGCCAAAGGGTCACTTGGCCTATACTCTTTTGAAAGAAGAGAGCCTCGTGATTATGACGTTATGATGGATATTCAATATTGTGGGATTTGTCATACTGATATACATCAGGTACGTAATGAGTGGGGAGGATCAACATTCCCGATGGTTCCAGGCCATGAAATCATAGGACTAGTCGGTGGAATTGGCTCAAAAGTAATGCGTTATAAAATAGGTGAGAGTAGGCATTGGCTGCTTTGTTGATTCATGCAGGAAATGCGAACCTTGCCGCAGAGGGCTTGAACAATATTGTATAGAAGGGGCCACTATGACTTACAATACACTAGAAAAGGATGGAAAGACTCCTACCCAGGGTGGATACTCGGAGAAAATAGTAGTAGATGAAAACTATGCACTTTCAATTCCTGATAACCTTCCTTCAGATCGCGCAGCACCTCTTCTATGTGCATGTATTACACTTTATTAGTCCCTGATGTACTGGAAGGCAGGTCCTGGTAAGAAAGTTGGGATTATAGGTCTTGGCGGCCTGGGTCATATTGGAGTAAAAATGGCACTGCACTTGGTGCCTAAGTTACGGTACTTAGCTACTCACTTAAAAAACAAGAAGATGGAAAAAGAATGGGAGCAGATAACTTCTATGCTACAGCAGATCCAGAGACTTTTAAAAATCTCAAAGGTTATTTTGACTTGATTATCAATACTCTTCCAGTTGAGATTGACTGGGATCAGTACCTGAATCTGCTGGCCGTAGAAGGAACTATGGCTGTGGTCGGAGCTCCTGAGAAAAAACACTAATTGCGGCTGCTACATTGATCAGTGGTCATCGCAGCCTTGCAGGATCAGCGATCGGCGGCATAAAACAGACCCAGGAGATGCTTGAATTTTGCAGTAAATACAATATCAGTAGTGATATAGAATGTATCCCTATTGAGAAAGTAAATGAGGCTTATGAGCGTGTAATAAATATTGACGTCCGATATAGGTTTATTATTGATAATAAGTCGCTCTAGTTAGTACCTATCAAATTGATAACTTCATTAAGAACAGCAGTAGATGGTGACAGAACACTAGATGAGGGTCTGCATCATATATTGATATATTCATGAAATGATATTCGCAGACCAGAAGTGTACAATTGAATAAATTATTCATGGACTACGTCAGTTCATGGTAAGATCCGGTAGAGCTAGACTTAGGCTACATCAAATTTCGTAAATACCTTTTCACTTCGCCATATTTAGAGTTGAATTTCCTACTATCTTATCAACCCTATCGCTATCTGTTATTAGTTTACCCCTTACTGTCTAAAAGAACTTGCTTTAGTTCTCGATATCTGTATAAATGAGATGTTTCAACACTGAGAAAAGATTTATTGTATAACATAGGAAATCAGATAAGCAGCGGGCCTTCTCGGCCCCGCTACTTAGGTTAATCACTCAACTGACTGAATTTGGGCTATGTACAAAATCATTTAGTGATATTAACTACTTTTGGAGATTTATACTAGTAGAGATACAAGATTTTGTATATACTACTACTATAGCCGAAATAATTGAAATAAAACAATCCATGCTAAAAGTTACTGAAAGTGTGTATATCATTAACCTCTATGACATCTAGGACAAGCTAGCGAACCATAAGCGGATACTTACCATACAGAATGCACAGGCTGGCTTGCTTATTTTATGATTGTAAAACCATCTACTATTCCAATATGACTATTATCTACTTCCACTCACTTAAAGTGTTATCATCTATTTATTGGCAAGAAGATAACAGAAACAGGCTAAAGAATAGCAAATCTGTGTGTACATATCATATATCATTCACATTCTGTATAATATCTATCAACCACGATCGTTTTTATATTGCAAAATTCAAGCATCATAATAAGTTTATTTAGCCAACCATATTATTATCCAATAATGGCTTATACCTCAGACGTTAGGCAAATTATGTTAACATAATTTATTTAGATATACAATATAATATTCTATATATACAAAACTGAACGTAGTGTTAGAATAGAGGTCAGAAAAATTAATAAATTTCATATGAGTTCTTTTGCTTAATGAACAAAAGAAAAAAGGCAAACTATGTATTGCTATATGGAATTGCTATCTCAGCCACACTCCTAGCATCATTATTTGTGACTAATGGCCATTTTGCTCAGAAAGCACTAGCACAAGGCACTCCTATAACTAATGCGACAACTAAAGCAGCAAATCAAACTGGTAATGCAGATGCTAATCCAAGCGCATTGGTAAGTCAAAATGGTCTGAACGCTGTGCTCAACGCAGCTCGCAGCACTAATGCAACAAATACAGCAGTTAAAAATGTTATTAATGCAACAGGTAGTAATACAACCAATAAAACAGGTAGTATGATGACCGGTACAACAACAGGTAGTAATACAACAGGTAGTATGATGACCGGTACAACAACAGGTAGTAATACAACAGGTAGTATGATGACCGGTACAACAACAGGTAGTAATACAACCAACAATATTGGCTAATTCATATCATAGAAATCTTGGCTCCTATACTAGGAGTAATTACTATGTATGTTAATTAGCTATGTCTAATTACTCCTTCTTTAGGCGTATCGGGAGTAGTTACCAAAACCAATAGCAGAATTACTCTTTATTTAGAATTAATCTACTACAAAGAGAGTTTAAATTAAAACAGCCATGGGTAAATTATCTATTCTAGACAACGCAAGTTAATTTTGTTCCTCTGACGCAGCATAGCGGTCTGCAATCCTATATCTGACATACTTATCGTCAGGCGAGTATTTTGCAGGACGTGGATCAAACGTGAGTGCATTGCATTTTGGACACTCATGCTTCAAAGTATATGTATGACATGCAGAACATTTTCGTATAAGGTGTTTCATGTATCTATCCTTGATGTGTCCTTTTTGATTCCTCACGAATAAAATTAAAAGTTCCATTGTATTTGCTAATCGCAAGACGAACTTTTTCTATTATACTATTCATTGCTCTTTCAGCTACTTTGAAGTTTTCTGCTGTTACTACAATTCTGTATTTTGGGGCTCCAACATATGTGACACTAACATTTACACCACTCTTGCTTGCTTCTACTGATGTCAGTATATTCGTAATCGTATCTACCCCGTCAGATTTTTTCAAAGAGATTTCCATTACTCCTCTGATCTCTACGTGCGGAATCTGTATTTTGCTGCTTTCTTCTTCAACAGCCTTTAAGACATCAGTCGGTAATTCAAGATTTTGGATAGATTCAATTCCTTTCTTTGCGACAGTTTCAAAAACATCATAAACATAATCATATTTCTGAAGGATTTTATCCTCTATCTCATGTAGCTGAGAATCAGTAATTTTCGCTTTTGATTTTACGATCTCCATGAATACAGATGCTTTTTCATTCTTTTTGATCTCTATGAGCTTGGATTTTCTTTCCTCTCCTGATACTTGTTTCAGTGAGAGATCTACTTCAGCTCGAGTTTTGTCAACTCTTATAACTTTCAAAACTGCCTTCTGTTTTGGTCTCACATAACGTTCAATATTACGAATCCATCCTGTAGCAATTTCAGAAATGTGAAGAAACCCAGTCATATCGTTATATTCATCTAATTTAACATATGCTCCGTGACCCATAACTTCCTTGATAGTCGCAATAACAATGTCGCCTTCTTCAGGAAGTTTTCTAATCTCGGTAGTAACCATTTGTAAAGGTACAACCGTACAATCGTCATACTTTAAGGTTGCCCTATAACATGACTAGATATTTGTCT
>JBKOWU010000049.1:0-4923 GCA_046724555.1 Thermoproteota archaeon
ACAATACCTGCGACTATTAATGCACTTAAAATGGTGTTTAATGTAAGAATTTTTATCTGTCCTCTATTTACCTTGACTTGACCAAAATGTATCAGACTCTTTTCTATAAGGAGTATGTCTTCATCATCAAATACGACTCCTGAGATATCTAGTGTAGCAATGTCCCTTTCGTCGGTCTTGACGTCATGGAATTCTACAATGTGGATCAATTTATTTGGTGAGAGAAACTCCTTAACTCTTTGAACGTCATCTTGATTACATACTATCTTTATGTGTACTGGAATGTGCATCAATCACAATAAAAATAATCTTAGTATAATAATGAACTCCCTATCTCATGGTTTACAGAACGCACTCCATCTATCTTTCTGATCTTGCTCTCTACCTGTTGAATCTGATCTTTACTACCACTCACATCAATTATGACATCTGGATCTTCCTTAGATTTCTTTTCTACTCTAAATACAAAAGTGACAGCTTCCATTTTCTCAGATCGTTGTATAACAGTTCTGCAGGCGCTACCACTGCAATTTACTAATAAAGTGCCAGATAATTTATTATTGTCATTATTATCCAATTTGGAATATTCTAATTATTATTGCATATTGTGGAGGATTTATAACTTTAGCCTATTATCAATCCTTTAGCTCCCGGATCTTGGCCAGTAGGCAGTGCTTGAGAGGAAAATATGATGACCCACAATATTGTATATCCCCCTTTAGTTAAATCAAGTCATGCTTCCCCGAACTCCTCATTTGTGGAGGAAGCTATTGATTCTCATTATTGTACAGAGCTACCTTGAACAATTCTCTATTTTGCATAATTCTGTAAACATGGAGTTTTTGACTTTATCCATATCTTGTTTAGTATATCCTACAGGTGGTTGAGATAAATCTATAACGCCTCGGCAATCATTTGTTATTTGTGTCATTTCTTTTGCTAATGATACCAAATTTGATTTGAGTGAGCCATCCTGATCAAGCTGTCCAGCAGGAGTCTGCCTATTTGAAAGCCATTGCTTCATTTTAGAGAACATGTTAGCTTGTTTGCTCTTACATTCTTGTGTCTTGTCTTCTTGTGCGAAGACTCCGTAGTTGTCTATGGCAGTAGCTATCAATATTGTTATTGACAGAATGGTAATGACAATAGTCATCATGTATTTTCCCATAATTTTATAGGAGGTAATGATTAAACTTAAAGATTCATGCTAGAACGTTGAACCATATATTATAGATAAATGCGATACGGACATTGTGTTAGAAGCAGGAGAAGACAAAGAAGAAATGATTCCATTCTTTAGCATAGCTTCTAGAGAGTTTGATAAAGATTTAGATATATTGAAAAAGGTTTTACATCAATTTGAGCAAATGACGCATTCAGAAAATGCGTACAAATTGAGTGAAAGAGCAACATTAGCATGCTTCTGCTTAACGCTAGCATGACATATCTTACATGTGAAATTATCTCGCTTTAATATCGATAGACGCCAGTTTAGATACTTTGTTGTATTCCTTATCTTTAGGTTCAATAAAGGCGTAGGCGGGGCAGTCTGGCTGATGTTGTTAGGATTATCATAAGAATCAAATACAACATCATCAGATTAACGTCTCTTCTTTTGCTATCTTTTGAAGTGAATTTAATATGATAGTCTTGATAGTATCATAATCAAATTCCTTATCGATGTTATAACTGTTATTTTCGAGCATTTGTTATTTGGATGCCGTATCTTTATTAGATCTACACAGCTTTAACTGTTATCTATTATCGCTCTTTGCTTTCAATTAGCTTTTGAACTTAGGCAATGTTAGTAACATCCCATTCATCTACCGACGAACCACACAAAGGACATGGGCCAACACTGTTATAATCAACTTCATCTGCATTCTTATCGAATATCTTGAAGTGGTCATTGATTTCAGTGGTTATTCTTCTTGCATCGTACTTCTTAGGTATATCTGGAAAAAAATAGTTTCTTAGGTTGAATACAGCTTCCTTGATGTTGTATTTATCCTCCACTGCCGCCTAGAGCCTCATCTGCTGCGCCCGAATGCATTAGAGCTCCTTGTTGGTCTCCACCTTGCAATGCTTTAATTCCTTGCTCTAAATGCATCTTTGCTGATTGATCGGAAAGACCTTGATCTGCTGCATTCAAATGCATCAATGCTCCTTGGGTATCTCCAGCCTTCAAAGCTTTGATGCCTTCCTCCAAGTGCATTTTAGGCGTCATTCCCTGCGCAAATGCCGAAGTACCAAAATCAGCTTTGGCTATTACAGACATTGCTAACGCTGTAGAAAGAACTATGCTTGCACTCAATATTGTATTCTTTATCATTGGACATACCAAACTCGTATTTTATTTAAATATTAGTTAATTTGGTTAATGTGGATGATTTTTCATTCATCGAGATAAGCGATAATATAGTTCGCGCAAAGACTTCTTCTTTCAGGATGTTAGTATAATTTAACCTCCTGTCAGTATCATTGTTTTTCTTTTGATATGTATGTGGCATGGTGGGAAAGTAATAGCCTGACTTTCTACTCAAAGCTATGGCGCGGTAGAACCTGTATCTCAATTAGGACAAAAAGGATGCTCTATTCTTTTAATTCATGGTACTGACGACGATGTACTGCCGCCGATCTGTTCGTCTTATGTGTATAATAAAGCAAGCAATCCTAAGCATATAATTCTCTTTGAAGGAGCAAAACATGGACTTGAGGAATCGGCTGAGCCAGTGATGTAAGACCTGGTGCTCAGCAATTTAGAGTAAATATGAAAATCAAAAGTACTAATGCATCAAAGGAACAAATAAATGAACTCCACGAAATTGGAAAGAAATTTTCGCCAGCGTTTGATACCTTGACTAATGGAACTTCAGTAGTCTTAGTCAACTCTTAACTAACTGTGGAATGCGTATGGAGTACCCACTATGTACGATTCCATTCCATTCCAAATTCCAAATGACTGACCCAACTGTTAGGATATGTCAACATCAACAAAAAATTGAGATAAATCCCTTGATGGCATGATAATTAGTATAGGTGCCTTAGCCTGTATCATTTAATAGCAATTATGAAAATAATAGTATGAATTGTTAGTAGTTTTTCTTTTCCTCGCATTAATTTTTGATAATGCATATTGAATAAGATACTTTTGGTCGTTAACTCCTTTATTTTTCCAATAATATTTGTTAATGACGTAAGATATCCCATACCAAATAGCGCTATTTACCACGATTGTAAACGGAAACCCGTAATAGTACGTCATAATTGTACCCGTTAATAGCACCGCCTATCAGAAATGGTATTTGGCGTCTTAATATCGACTTTAGAATTATATCCATCTTAACTAGTTCTTTTCTCTCTCTTGGTATTCATATTGCTTGATTAGTTTATTAATATTATACTCAACTATTTTTAATGTCTATCATACAACTCTGAAATACTGATGCTATCTATCTATTTCCCTTTGCTAGGAAAAATGTAATTTCATTTTATAACTTAGTCGACTATTCATCTATCTTCGGCAGCAATATGAGTTCCATCTCCTAACTTTGCTTTCCTTTGTAATGGTGGTTTATTATTATTTTTTAAATCTTCTGCCATCGATATAGCCTTCGGTTTCTCATTTTCCTTCGGTTCTGATTTATTATTTTCTTTTGTTCCTTGTTCTGTAATGGAATGTTTAACCATTTCGACTTTGACACTGTCTATAGTTATTAGGTAGTCTTGACCACAATGTCGTGCTGTATACTTTGGTGAATTGATATCGTTAAACTCGGCGTTCCATTCTAATTGTGCTCCACATTTGTTACATTGGGAATCTGTTAGTGCATAGTGAAGCGATGAGGGTATACTGTTTCCCTGTTCTTTTACTATTGGCATTTCCCCAGCAATAAAACTATACAACATCATTTATCTACAATGTATGTACATGTATTCTTCTCTCTTCTTCTTCGAGCTTATTCTCTTATAAAGGTAATATGAAGCTTGAATGTATGCAATTAAATATCTTATAGTTTAGTCACTGTTGTTTCTACACATATGATAGATAACCATGACGGTCATAATAATATAGAAGAATCAGTTATTGCCAAGTCTACAGGAGAGCAAGAAGAAGAGGACATAGCAATAAAAGATGCTGCATTATACAATGTTCTAAACTCAAAGAAAAAGATGACAAAGCAAGAGGCAGGCTACAGGGAACAAGATGTAAGGAAAGCCAACAACAACGATTATAACCATGCTTGTATAAAATGCAAATTCAACCTACCTGACGAAAAAAATTGTCATATTGTAGAAGGTGAAATAAATAATGAAAATGGCATCTCAAACTACTTTTCTCCTAAAGGTGATGGTATGTTACCAGGAGATATTGTATGGGATTTCATAAAGAAAACTGGAAAAAAACTTGAGTATGAAGAAGGTCATGTTATTGGCAAAGGTGCAGAGGAATTTCAATGCAAAGATTGCAAGTATTATATGTATGCTAACAGATGTCTATTGATAAAAGGAACTGCTTTTATGCCTGAGATGAGCTGCGCCTTTGTTGTAAAAACTAATAATGGAACCGAGGTTTAGAATACTGTAGACTTGTCACAGTAAAACTGTAGATTAAAATCTGATAGACGAACATATAAAAAGAACGAGTGACATTCCTGTCTATATACATATGTCTTATTTTAATAATTTGTTGAGCATATGCTGGTGATAATAGTTCTCAAGATTCATCTTCAGTAGAAGTGACAAGTGCTATTGGAGTTACAACAAATGTGGGAGATAAACACAAAAAAATACTAGATACTGGAGATATATCAAGAGCAAGCATTGCTAAAGGAATAAGGAGTCCTGATGATGGAGGAGTAACTGCAGCAGATATAGTGAAAGGAACAACTAAAGCAGAGGATGTAATTTCATATACAACAG
>JBKOWU010000074.1:0-2003 GCA_046724555.1 Thermoproteota archaeon
GTGATACAATTCTTTTTACCACATCAAACTCACACATAACTTCAATGCACAAGTATAAAATAAACAAAAAATTTGCAAAAGGAAAGTATACCTATTGATTGGTTACGATAACAAAGTTATTTGGGAAGCCTTTGCCCAAATGTAAGGTTAACATTTACTGGACTTGAAAAATTCTGGTTTCTCTCTGCGTTAGTGAAAAACACAAATGCTCTGACATCTTTTACTCTGTTATCCGTTATACTAGTTGCAAGCTGAGATTGACCTGTAGTAGCATTAATAATAAGACCGTCCCCATGTGAACTTCTCTTTATTAATGTCCCATTGGATGCATAAACATGCATAACTGTATTCATATTGCGATTCATAATGGAAGGGTCCGTTACGGTATAGTTTACAATTAGTTTTACCTGATTTAACGTACTTGATTTACTATTGTTAGTATTATTATTGCCAGCTCCAAGAGGCAAAAAATGTGCATAGTTTAATTTTTCTGAAATCTCCTTTCCATGATATCCAAATGCGGCATGATAATAACTACTACTGCTGCTGGTACCATCATTATTTACGCCTTGTATTCTTGTCATAATTAGTTGCTGTATTTGTAAAAGGGGAACAAAGAGAAGCCCACTGACAATTACACTGACAACAAAGATTGTTATAGTTAGTAAGTTACCTTTCTTGTTACCAAAGAATTCCATAAAATTATTTGAGTTCTGATATAAGATAATGATAAATGTTGCTCACTTTAAGGGAGTTAGAAAGTGTTCTGTAGATAACGGAGCATGATGAGGAAGGCCAAAGAGAAAATTGTGATCAAGTAGAACTCATTAGCCACTTACTTATACAAAGGTGCACATAGAACGCTAATTTCTGCCAAGTCAGGAAGCGTTATCGTAGTGGTCTTGGCAATTATACAAATTAACTAGGAGTATAAGTGCAACACTAGAGTTTTGTAGCCCTTAATATCTGAATATTTTCTTTAATTTATTCGTAATCTTATGCATATATGGGATTATCTAAATTATTATACAACAAAAAATATAATATAAAATGTGCTAAGAGCTTGGCGTTGAATTAGTATTACTAGCCGCTGTTGTAGTTGGGGTTGCTGTTGCAGGAAGTATTCTGTATATCTTACCTCCAGAAAATGAAACAGCATATAGGTAGCCATCATATGGACTAACTTGAAGATCTGTAATTGCACCCATTCCTGCTACAAATTTTATATCATCAAGTTCTTGAGCGTTGTTTGCTATTTTATCTGTAAGCGTACCATTAAGTACCAGATCAGTTCTATTTTGATTCAGTTTAAAATGATAAATGTTACCACCATGGTAATCTGCAACAAACATATCATTTTGGTATTGTTTACCTAATTTGTCAGAGTTTAGAAACTTAATTGCAGTAGGTCCAGTGGTATTAAGCCATACGAATTCCGGAGACCTATACTTTCCCTTTCCACCAAAATCTACAAGATCTGTAGGATTCTGTACCATGTTGCCGTATGTATTTCCCTTAACTTCCCAAAATCCCTGTACTTTTCTCCATCCACTATTAAATCCAGGATCTACAAGATTGATCTCGTCACAACAAGCATCACCGTTTTCAGTATTCCATAACTTTCCAGTCACAGGATCAAAGTCCATTCCAAAGCTGTTGCGCAAACCATAAGCATAGTATTTATCTAAAGGATCCTTGTCACCAATGATGTCTTTTACTGCCTTCCCATCTTGAGTGATTCTATACACTCCACTTGTTCCATTTGAATTAGGTTTATTTGCAAAGTTCTGAGTCTCTGTCTTATAAGCTCCTAAGTCACCAATAGTGAAGTATACATTGTTGTCAGGTCCAATTATTATTTTACCGCCATTGTGACCAGGTCCTGGAACAGCTGGCAAGTCTAATAGAAGCTTAGGATTTATCAATTTACTATTATTACTAGCCAATTCGTATCTATATAGACGATTACCTATTGGATCATGTCCTGGTTCACAGCGATTTGG
>JBKOWU010000332.1:0-18440 GCA_046724555.1 Thermoproteota archaeon
AACCTGACCCGCCAGATATTCCAGCCGAACTCGTTTCTGAGCTGACACGCAGATATGTATTCGCTTATGAGAGAATCACCGGGAGAAAGCTATAGACAGAAGATTTCTTGATTGGATATCAGGAAGTCATCAATCAATCAATCAACAATCAATCAGACAGTCTGGTTGCCTTTCTGTATATATATTCAATTAAATCTAGAATGACGATGTTTGCTGCCAATAAATGTGATATGCAATGCCATTTAAGAAATTCACAAAAACATGCGTTGCACACCTCAATTCACCTAAGCGGAAAATCAATTCTGTTTGAGAGAGCATATAATTACGCTGTTGTTATCCGGAAAAGTCCCATTGTTTCCGGATTTTGTAGCGATCGTATCATCTCTCTTGGAATGTCAGACGAAGCTTTGTCACATTGTATGGCCATAGTCCGCTCACATATGAAGCTAGACTTTCGTATTACTATATCATGCCTGCTTAAAAGTAAAAGCCTACTGTTACCTAATCCATTAATAATAAATGACATGTTTCCGACTATGACATCTATTATTATAGAGGAATTGTCATCCTTTAGACTGTGCTTCAGTTTATCGCTTAAATCCCAACATGATTTATTTGCGCTTACACCTATGATACAGTCCCCGCGTAAAGTCAGATTTGGATTTTTTGTTATTTCTATCGTTCTTGTATGAAATGACTGTATATTTCCATGACCATAGAAGACAATCTCCTCTTGTACCATCAGGGACTGAATATGAGATTATAAGGTAAATTTAAATTAAACATTGCAAAGTAGTAGAAAATGTATTGTTACCAGCAGCAGCAGGTTATGACCGAGCTATTACTGTTTTCTCCCCTGATGGCAGACTATATCAGGTTGAATATGCAATTGAAACCGTTAGACGTGGCACACTAGCCATAGGCGTAAAAAGCAAAACCGGTGTTATTCTAGCAGTAGAAGAAAAAGCCAGGAAATTGCAGATGACAAGCGTAACTCAGAAAATCTTCCAAGTTGACGATCACATTGGTGTTGCGGCCGCAGGATATATACCTGACGCAAGAACCCAGGTTGATCATGCAAGGTTCTTTGCACAGAGCAACAGGCTAATTTATGATGAACCAGTTGACGTAGAAGGAGTTGCAAAAAATATTGCAGATATGGCCCAACAATTCACCCAATATGCTGGGGTTAGACCATTTGGAGTCGCACTTATCCTCGCAGGCGTGGACAAAAGTGGATCTGCGCTTTATTTGACTGATCCAAGTGGCACCTACATAGGGTATGACGCAGTAGCCATAGGGGCAGGCAGCGACCAAGTAACAGAGTTCCTAGAAAAGAGTTACAACGATGATATCTCTATGGAGGACGCAAGCGCGCTGGCTATAGAATCAATTTACCTTGTAAGCGAGGATAAAACTGGAACTAGACATATAAAAATGGCTATCATAGATGATCAAACCAAAATGATGCGCAAAGTAGAAGAAAGTGACATAGATAAATATGCCTCTATCGCTAGACAAAAAGCAGGCAGCGGAGACAAACGATAATGATTTCAAAGTACTAGCTAGCTGGATCGTGTATCTGTATCCGTATATAGCTCTGCATTTATGTTGCAGCAATTTAAATAATACCGCTGTAAATTTGCTTTATGGTTGCTAAAATTGGCTCAAAGGCACCCAATCTTATTGTTTCAGCCTGGTTTGGTGGAAAACCTACAAATATTGAGCAGGAAAAAGGCAGCGTTATACTAGTCGAGGTCTTTCAAGTAAATTGTCCTGGCTGCTTCATGTATGCTATACCAGATGCCATTAGGATTCATCAGCGTTACGGGAAAAAAGGAGTTAAGGTCATAGGGCTTGCTACCGCGTTTGAAGACTATGACAAAAACACAGTAGATAATCTGAAGTTATTGATCGATAAACAAGAAGTTATTGGCGAGACGCGTAATGCGTTAGGACAGTCCGGTCAGCTACTAAATGGAAACAGGCTTCCTTACCGAATTCCATTTCCTATTGCAGTTGATTCTATAAAAAAAGAAAATCATAACGCGAGTAAAAGCAGAGCTATTAGCTTTGTCGAGTCTTCGACATCCAGCTTATCTTCAATTGATGAGAAATACAAATTGATGCTCATCGAACGTGTGCAGAAATATTTCGAGTCAAGACAATATTATGCAGAAACATTTGAGCAATATGGTCTTCAAGGCACTCCATCTGCAATCTTGATAGATAAGCGCAATACATTAAGACAAGTCACGTTCGCTCAATCCGGATCCCATGAGCAGATGGTTAAACAGCTTCTTAGAGAAGGAGAAGAAGAACTAGAGCTAAAAGGGGCAAAAGAAGATCGATGAATGGCAACTGACACTAATAACCCTTCTTATTCTAGTGCTTCCTCTAGTCGTAAAGTGCCTCCCAAGTTTTGGGTCGCTATTCCTGACTCGTCGCTTTCAGATCAACAAGCAAAGCGTGATAAGAGCATCAAGATCGCGCAGTTTGCCAGAGCGTTTTCGATTTTTAGAGTAAAGAAGGTTTACATTTACCATGATAAAACATCCAACATACACAAGAATGATACTCGTATTTTAAAGACAATTTTGGGTTACCTAGATACTCCGCAATATCTAAGGAGGAGATTGTATCCTTTGACTCCCGAATTGGAATTCGCTGGGATTCTCCATCCGATCAAGGCACCTCATCATAAGAAATTCGAAGACATAAAGTCGATTAGAACTGGTGAGATACGCGTGGGCGTTGCCCTAAAGTTCAAAGGCACAATGCATGTAGATGTGGGGTTGGGTATGATGATCCCCTGTGACAATATCTCGTCTGCGGAGGAGGGAAAAAAGGTGAATGTCAAATTTATTTCAGGTCATCCAAAACTCCGGGTTACTAAAGCCTCCACGGAGGATACAAATGACAGCTACTGGGGTTATGATATTGTTGAAGTTCCAAGCCTACACACGTTACTCAAAGAGATCAAAAGTAAAAGGAATGCCGAAATCGTAATCACGTCACGGAATGGATCGCCTTTTAAACTCAAAGAAGATGAACTGTTGAAAAGTCTCAAATCGATAAGGAATCTGTTGATCGTGTTTGGTGCTCCTAAAAGAGCCGTTGAGCAGATACTTTCTGGAGAAGGTCAAAACATTGAGAATTATAAATTTACACTAAACATGTTCCCATTTCAAGGAACAGAAACTGTAAGATTAGAGGAAGCGATATTTGGTACTTTAGCTATCCTTAACAATAATCTCCAAATAGATACAACCAATATGTAGGCATTCAGAAATGAATTATTAAGGCTGCGAGTAGCCTCTGCTAGTACAATAAGATAATGAGCTGCGAATAATGATAAAACCAAGTAACTAGATTATAAATTTATTAAAGGGCAAGTTAAATCGTGGTCTGTCCATGGGTCATCGCAAATATAGCGCACCAAGAAGAGGCAGTATAGCATTTAGACCGAGGGCTAGAGCAAAGAGTCTGGAGCCCAGAGTGAGGACTTGGCCTGTAGTCAAAACCGACAAAGTAAATCTAGTTGGGTTTGCTGGCTTCAAAGCGGGCGAAATAGATGTCCTAACAATAGATGATAGAGAAAAAACACCAAATTTTGGAAAACAGCTATTGAACCCAGCCACAGTAGTAGTTTGTCCACCCATAAGGGTTATTGGAATACGCGGTTACAGCCAGGATCATTATGGCAAACACGCAATATTTGATGTCTATGGAAAGGATCCAATAAAAGAACTGGGTCGAAAATTCCAGGTTAAGGTTACAAATGAAGATGGATTTTCTAAGGCTGAACAATCTTTGAACAGAGTAAGTTCTATTATGGCAATTATTGCGGTCTTACCTAATGAAGTTAATATTCCTCAAAAGAAACCTTTTGTATTTGAGGTTGCAGTTTCTGGCAGCAATATCAGAGAGCAATACGACTATGTAAAGGGTCTTTTAGGCAAACAAGTTAAGGTATCGGAGGTTTTTCAGCTGGGCCAATACGTCGATGTTTTTGGTATTACAAGAGGGAAAGGTGTAGAAGGACCAATAACTAGATTCGGCGTCAAGAGAAAGCAGCATAAATCACGCAAGAGTGTGCGTGCAGTGGGGACGCTAGGTCCTATCTCTCCAGCTGTAGTCATGTACACTGTGGCCAGACAAGGACAGAGGGGTTTCCATCAGAGAACAGAATATAATAAGAGGATTCTAATGATTTCAAACGCTGAAAATAAGAACAGTATTGATAATGATGAAGCAACTCTAATTAATCCGTCTGGAGGTTTTAAGCATTTTGGTTTCGTAAAAGGGGATTATTTGGTTTTAAGAGGTTCTGTACCTGGTGTTCCAAAAAGGCTCCTTAAGATAAGACAACCGATCAGATCGCGCCAGAGGAAAGTAATAGAACCCAAAGTCTTAGAGGTAGTTATTAAATGAGCACTCAGGCAAAACTCTACCAGATGGATGGCAGCGAGTCTGGTACAATTGATTTACCGTCCATCTTTAGAACTCCGTACAGATATGATGTTATTCACAAAGCTTATGTGAATTTGTTGTCACACTCCTACCAACGGCAAGGCAGATACCCCATGGCTGGAGAAGTGGTTAGCGCAGAATCTCGCAATACAGGTCTGGGTATAGCAAGAATAGCCAGGGCAAGGGGTGAAGGTTTTTCACGTGCAGGACAGGCTGCTGGTGTCGCAAGCATAAGGCAGGGAAGGGTGGCACATCCGCCAGAATCATGGAAGAATATATACAAAAAGGTTAATTACAAAGAGAAGCAACTGGCATTATGTTCCGCCATAGCGGCGACTGCGAGAAAAGATCTCGTTGAAAGACGTGGCCACAGAGTATCGAACATCTCAAGTTTTCCCATTATAGTTTCTGACGATGTTGAAGATATATCAAAAACTAAGGATCTGTTAAAACTGCTCACTGCGCTAGGTCTAAAGGATGAGTTGCATAGACTTGACATTTCGCGAAAGCCGCGATCTGGCACTGCTAGACGAAGGGGTAGACAAGGACGCTCAGCTGTAAGCGCCATTATTATTATAAGCAGTGATAGGACCAGTGCAGTCAAACAAGACAACGCTAGTGACAATGACACTGGAACTAGCACTAAGAATAAAGATAATAGATACAAGAATATCCTTAAGCTATCTGGGTCGATTAGGGGTATAGATATTAAGCAAGTAAAGGATTTGAGTGTGCTAGATTTTGCTCCTGGATCAAAGCCAATAAGGTTGACGATATTTTCAGAAAGCGCAATCAAAGAATTAAGCAACATAAAAAAGCCTGCTATGCAAAGAATTATAGAGATGATGGTTCAATCTAAATGACTAACAAGAAGAAGAACGGTTTAACTAAAATTAACAAAAATAATAAAAGCACTAGAAATAATAAAAATAAAAATAATGAGAAAAATGACAAAGAGAACACGGGCAAAAACAGCGTTACATTGAGTCCTGATCAAGCAGCAGAGATGATCAAAGAACCATACATAACTGAGAAAACCTTCAATATGATAGAAAGAGAAAATAAATTGACTTTTATAGTCGCCGATAAAGCAAACAAAAGAAATATCGCAGATTCATTGCAGAGCTTGTATGCCTCTGATGTAAGTGATGTTAACACATTTAGGACTGTTCGTGGCAAAAAAGCGATAGTGAAATTTGGCGCTCCTGAAGGTGCCAGAGATCTCGCAACAAAGCTTGGCCTTGTCTAGACCATGCGGAAAAAAGACCTAATCAACCAACTGCTAGCCTAGTCATGGGATCTTGGATCCAAGCAAGCATACACACGTTAGATTTAAAAGTAGTTATTCTTTGAAAGTACTGGTACAATTGGTTCGTGAATTCAAATTTAAGGGTTATACAGCTGAACAGTTACAAACGTTATCTGTAGAATCGCTATTACCACTTTTAAACGCGAGACAAAGAAGGTCTTTGGATAAAAGAGTATCTTCTTACATGGACGATCAAAAAAGGAAGCTGCGAGAGCGAATAAAACTCGCTAGAGAAGGAAAGCTTAATGGACCTCTGAAAACTCATATCAGAGATATGATAATCTTACCTGATATGATAGGACTCACAATAAGCGTTCATAATGGCAAGGATTTTTCTGCTGTTAATATCAGAAAAGAAATGGTGGGTCATTATTTGGGAGAATACGCAATCACAAACAAGCGGGTTCAGCATGGGGCTCCGGGTGTTGGTTCATCGAGGTCAAGCCTCTACGTGCCGCTAAAGTAATAAAGGGACTGCCAAATGCCAACATATTCTTATGCGTTTCAAAATTTTGACAAAACAAAACATGTGAGGGCTGCTCTCAGAGAGAAGGACATCTCACATAAACATGCTCGAGAAATTGCTCTTGCAATAAAAGGGATGTCAATTGAAAAAGCGAGAGAGTTTTTGGAGAATGTTATAGCCAAGCAGATAGCTGTGCCATTCAGAAGATATAACAATGAAGTTGCACATCGATCAAACATTCGTGACGGGTTTTTTTCAGGGAGATTCCCAAAAAAAGCAGCAGGTGAATTTCTAAGACTGCTTGATAATTTAGAATCAAATGGTGAGTACAAAGGAATGGATCTTGACAGATTAAAAATCGTAAGTGCTGTAGTTCATAAAGGCACAAAATTGGAGCGGTTTACTCCTCGCGCAATGGGAAGGTCAAGCCCCAAAATAGACACCCTAGTTCATGTAGAACTTGTTGCACAGGAGGTGGCGTCTGAATAATGAGCGCAGTAAAAAATGTTATGAAAAACAACTATCGCAACATGGAACTTGACGAGTACCTTTCTGCAACACTAAAAGAAGCAGGCTATGGAGGAGCAGATGTACAAAAAACTCCGATTGGAACACGAATAACACTCTATGTTACACGGCCTGGACTAGTAATTGGCAGAAAAGGTGTCGGGATCAAAGACGTAACTTCTAAATTAGAGTCCAAGTTTGGACTGGCTAATCCTCAAATATCTGTTATGGAAGTTCAAGTTCCAGAACTGAATCCTAAAATAATGTGCAATCGAATCGCCCAATTAATAGAAAGAGGCACAGCCTTTAGAAGAGCATGTCTTTGGACGATAAATACGATAAATAATGCAGGTGCGCTGGGCGCGGAGGTGACAGTCTCAGGAAAGTTGAGAAGCGAACGTGCTCATTTTGAAAAACATTCAGTTGGTGTTCTTCCCAAGAGTGGTGATGTATCAGACAAGGTTGTAAAAGTAGGCATCACCCATGTTCTCTCAAAAATGGGACTTATGGGCATACAATTGCGAATCGCATTAAAGGACCAAACTCCTCAAGAATTTGAGTATATTGATGAGGAATCAGGAGCTGCAGCTGCTGGCAGTACTGATGAACAACCCCTACCAGAAAAACAGCACGACAGCCAGCAACAGCCACAACAACAGTCACGACAACAACAACCGCAGCAAGAAGTTGAAAATGTGACCACAATGCCACCGCCGGAAGCAGAGAACCAGCAATTAGGACAGGAACCGAAGGAAGAAAAAGCTGTTCCGGTAGGAGGAAATCCAAATGGTCAGGGCTAAGCTGAGGACCTTAAGGGAAATGAATGAAACCGATCTTTCAGAAAAATTATCAGATCTAAAGGCTGAGCTCTCAAAGCTGCGATCAGAGAGCGCCAAAGGAACCTTGAAGAAACAAACAGGCAACATCAAATATATACGAAGAGATATAGCCAGGATATTGACTATTTTAAACGAAAAAGAGGTATAAATGAGGTAAATGATTACAAGTGAGAATATCTTATCACACGAGATTATCGGTCTTTACGCAACGATAGAAGGATGCTCCAACAGATTTCTGGCTAATTTATCTGGCAGGATTATTCTGGAGACAAAAAACATGATCGGCATAGAAACAAGTCGAGGCATCAAGAAGATCTCAAAGTCGGTAGCCAGGAAAATCAAGCTTGATTTAAATTCTGGATGCAGTTGCTATATATCGGGCTCATCATTGATTGGAAGACCAGAGGATCGGATCTCAAAGAACGGTTGAGAAAGAGAAGGATGTGTTGATAATCGATGGTTAGAAACATAGGCGTTTCTGTCGCTCCGCCAAGGAAATCATGCGAAGCCAAGTTTTGTCCTTTCCATGGTATTTTGCCAGTAAGAGGAAAGTTGCTAAGAGGAACAGTCGTTAGCAACAAGGCAAAAAACATGGCAGTGGTAGCCCGAGAATTTCCTCGTTCAGTTGGCAAATACAAGAGATATGAGAGAAGTAGATCCAGGATGCATGCATATGTTCCTGATTGCGTGGATATAGAAGAAGGGTCTGACGTAACAATTGCTGAATGTAGACCGCTGTCAAAGACTGTCTCTTTTGTTGTTATAGAGGTGAATAATAGGAATGGCGGCGAAGACTAGGGCAGTATCGGCAAAAGGGGTCGAAGAATTCAGACCCTATATAACAAGAGCACTACCTGTTACTGCTGAACTAGTATGCGCAGACAATACTGGCGCAAAGGTCTTGCGTATTGCTCAAGTTACCAGATATAAGGGCAGACATTCAAGGCTACCCTCTGCTGCGGTTGGGGACTTTGTTACTGTTACGGTCAAGAAGGGACCTGCAGAACTTCGCAGGCAGATATTCGGAGCTGTAATTGTGCGACAGAAATATCCAATCAATAGGGTAAGCGGGGTAAGAGTGAGATTTGAGGACAATGCAGCAGTTCTTGTAACTCCAGAAGGGGAAATCAAAGGAACCGATATAAAGGGGCCAGTTGCTGCAGAAGCAGCAGAAAAATGGCCGAGGATAGCGAATTTGGCTCCTCTTATTATTTAGGAGAGTTTTTGATCTAAAAATGTCAACATCTTTAAAAACACGACTTGAAACTATTGGCTCCGCTCCAAAGCACATTCGAGATAAAAGTATATGCTCTACGCTAACACATGATTTGCGTGAGCAATACAATCGACGCAGCATTCGAGTGATAAAAGGCGACACTGTTAGAGTTATGCGGGGAGAATACACAGGGATAGAGGGGAAAGTGGAAAAGGTCAATACCAGGCGCGGAACACTTTCAATTGAAGGTGTACAAAGAGAGAAAGTCCGCGGCGGAAACGTCAAAGTCCAAATCCACTCCTCAAATGTCAGAGTTTCTGGATTGAACCTTGACGATAAATACAGGCAGAACAAAATACGTAGCGGAAGTCAGCAACAAGAAACAGTAAAACAAGTGACTCAAGCAGATAACGATAGCGACCAAACGAAGAAGAAAAAGCGTATCAATAATACGAAAAAAGGACAGATGTTCAAAAACCGGTCAAAAAAGAATAAAACAAAGAAAAATTCAGTTAACCACAATGAGAGCGCTAGCTACACCCAAGAGAAGGAGAACAACAAGAAAAACAGTAGTGCTGATAACTCTCGGATCACGAACCAGAGTAAAGAGGGAAAGAGGGGCTAGAGATAATGGCAAAGATGGGCGGTAGTACAAAGCTCAAGAGACAAATGGCTCCAACATTCTGGAACATTAAAAGAAAGCAAGGTCGCTTTGCTCTTAAAGTCAAGCCTGGGCCTTATTCGAAAAACAAGTCATATCCGTTAGGCATTGCGCTGAGAGATATATTGAAACTAGCCCACACGATGAGCGAGGCCGCAAAAATAGCACATACTGGCAAAGTCAAGGTCGACGGTGTTACGAGAAGACGTGTTAATTTTGCAATAGGCGTAATGGATGTACTTGAACTGGCTCCTACGGGAGAGGCATATAGGTTTGTGCCCCGCGAATCGCGCTTGCTTGTGCCAATTTCGATTAGAGATGAGAATGATAAACATCTTAAGATTGTCAAGGTAACCAGCAAGGGAATGACCAAGGGTGGCAGACTTCAGTATGGCTTTCATGACGGCAAAACTCTACTAAGCGACCAAAACATGAACGTTGGAGATACTTGTGTTGTTCAGCTACCTGATGTAAAAATCACTCAGCATATAAAGTTTGAAATTGGCTGCATGGTTCTTGTTATGAGTGGAGAAAACGCAGGTAACCTTGGTAGAGTAGAAGATATAAGAGATGGCGTCTTTTCTTTACCAAAGCGTGCTTTGGTATCATTTGCAGAAAGATCAGTAGAACTACCAGTAGAAGCTGTTATAGCAGTCGGGTCAGAGTCTCCTGTGGTAAAGGTGAGCTAAAAAATGAGCCAAGAACAAATTCAACTGTCTAACCCCATGAGAAAAATAAGCGTGGCAAAAGTTGTTATAAATATAGGAGTAGGAAAATCTGGCGAACCACTAGAGAAAGCACGACATGCTCTAGAAGAGTTAACCAACAGACAGCCTAGCGTCCGTGGAGCAAAGAAGAGTGTAAGAGATTTTAATATACATAAAGGCGAGCCCATAGGCGCCATGGTGACTCTTAGAAGAGAGCCAGCCAACGACTTTTTGAGAAGGGTTATAGCAGGAAATAGAAATACGATAAAATCGTCCTCATTTGATAATTATGGAAATCTCTCTGTTGGTATTCGAGAACATATAGATATTCCTGGAACAAAATACAACCCAGATATCGGCATTTTTGGGATGGATGTTTGTGTTTCACTAAGGCGACCAGGATATCGTGTAGCGAAAAAAAGAGACAAGCATCCAATAGGCAAAGACCATAGAATAAGTAAGGACGATGCGATCAGATTCTTTAAAGAGGAATTTGGAGCAGAGGTGCTATAGAATAATAATGCCAAAACCAAGAGAATACGCGGAAACAGGAAGAAAACAACTTCGTCATGGAAAAGGAACCCGATGGTGCAAAAGATGTGGTTCATACGTTGGGCTTATTCAAAAGTACGATCTTATGCTGTGCAGGCAATGCTTCAGAGAAGTGGCAGCAAGCTTAGGTTTCTTAAAATATCAGTAACAAAAATGGAGTAATAGTAATCAAGATGCCTGCCTTAAACATCCTATCAAACTTGTTTACAACTTTATATAATAATGAGTCTCGCAGAAAGAAAGAGTGCATTGTAACGCCTGCATCGAGGTTTGCAAGCGAAGTATTACGTATTATGCAAAAGCACAGATATATTGGCGAGTTCGAGCAAATTGATGACGGTAGATCTGGTAAATTTAGAATACAATTGCTTGCAAAAATTAACAAATGCGGCATTGTCACGCCTAGGTTCAGCGCAAAGAGAAATGAGTTTCTGAATTGGGAAAGACAGTTTCTACCGGCATACACTATGGGAATACTTCTCGTTTCTACTAGCCAAGGAGTGATGTCTCATCATGAAGCACAAGAAAAAGGCCTAGGGGGGGTACTAGTTGGCTACGTCTACTAAAGAAGAAATTTTTGCAGAAATAGACATACCGGTCAAAGTAAACGCAAGAATGGAAGGAAACACTTTCATTGTAGACGGCAAACTGGGAACCCTGCGTAAGGATATTACAAAGCTGCCAATAGCCGTAGATGTTAAAGACAAAAAACTAGTGATTAGACCTCCTGGGACAAGGAAAAAAGATCTGGCAGTGACAAATACCGCAAAAAGTATTATCCAAAGCATGATTAAAGGTGTCGAGAGTGGCTTTACATATAAACTGAAGGTAGTTTATGCACATTTTCCGATTTCAGTTAAAACAAAAGGAAAGGAAATTCATGTGGAAAACTACTTTGGCGAGAGAGCGCCTAGGGTTTCTCATATCGTAGGCGATACTACAAAGGTAAATGTGATGGGAGAAGATGTAATAGTTCAAGGGCCAAGTCTACAGGACGTATCGCAGACTGCTGCAAATATAGAATCTTCGACAAAACTTAAGGGAAAGGATCAGCGGGTGTTTTTAGATGGTTTGTACATATATTCAAGGGAAGAAGGAATGAGATAGAAATCTGAGCTATTCATTTACATTTCTAATCTGCGATAATAATAAGCCATATGCAAATCATGGAGGGTTTCTTGTTATTTTTCATTGAACATGGTTCTAACTCATTGTTGAATATATAAGTAAATATATAAGTAAATATATAAATATACTACCCTAGGTCTTATGACACAATCGAAATCGACACAAATCTACCGATAGTAACTCGGTAAAATCTATCGCAGTCCAGAGACTTTAACTCGCCGATCATACTCGTCTTACGAGAGCCTTTCTACTTTACCTATTAATTCGTGTATTACCCCTAGGAGGAACCTAAAATCAGCTTTGCTAATGGCAAGTGGAGGGATTACCAAGAGAGTGTTTCCCAGACTTCTAAGAAAAAGACCTAACTTTAATGATTCCTGCATTATAAACGAGCTGAGTCTACATTTATTCTTGAGGATTTCAATGGGCACTGCATTCTGTTTATTGTTACTGTGGACCAAGTCTATCGCACCAAGTAAACCCTTACATCGAGCCTGTTTTGTGATAGAATAAGAGGTTTGAATCTCTTTCAGTTTTTTCTCAAGATATACGCCATTTGATCTGATTTTTTGTATTAGATTATAATTTTCGTAGAGATTAATGTTTGCTAACGCGACTGAACAGCCGAGGGTATGGCCAGTATACGTATGGCCATGATAAAGCTGCTTATTTTCAGCGTACTTTCCAAGGAATTTGTTGAAAATTTCTTTTGTGGCAAGAGTTACTGCAAGAGGCGAATAACCAGCAGTCAGCGATTTACCGAAACATACTATGTCAGGAATAGAATCCTGAGACAGATATTCTACCATATTGCCTAGCCTACCAAAACCTGTCGCTATTTCATCAAGTATCAATAGCACGTCATATTTTTTACACAAATCTGCAACCTTCATTTGATATCGCTTTGGATATATTGTTACTCCGCCGGCGATCTGCGCTCCGCTTTCCATTACTAGTGCACAGGAACGACTAGCGTTTTTTGATAAGATGTCCTCAACTTTGTCAACATAATATTGCTCAACTCTATCATCAGTTCTACCATTGCAATTATCAGGATCTTGCAAATATAATGAGGGAGGGGGCTTGATTTTAATAGCAGGATTTATGATCGGTCTGTATGCACCGAAATATTTCTTAATATAGCCAATCGACATGGCGCCGATGGTATCTCCATGGTAGCCATTCTTCATCGAAATGAAGCGTATCTTCTTAAAGTTTCCCTTGTTTCGCCAATATTGCAAAGCCATTTTCATTGCTACTTCAACAGCTGTTGACCCATTGTCTGAGTAAAAGACATAACTCATTCCCTTCGCCATTTTCAGCAGTTTTTCAGCCAATTCTATAGAAGGACGACTACTCAAGCCAAAAAGTGTAGAATGTTCAATAGCGCGAAGCTGCTTAATCATTATTTTAATAATTTCATTTTTCCCATGTCCCCAAACATTACACCACATGCTTGCAATACCATCAAGATACCTGTTACCATTCTCATCTATTAGGTAGAAGCCCTTCCCTCTTGTAATCACTTTCATGGCGCGGCTGTCCCATTCACTCATTTGGGTATACGGATGCCATACTGCATAACTCATCTTAGTATTGATTTTTTTATTTGAATTTCCTATCACACTCAAACTCATCTGATTCCATTAACTCTGATTAAAACCAGTACTACCAATACCAATTAATTATTTTTCTCCCTTCAATTGAGCTGGTCGTCAGACTAAATATGTGATCATTTGATTCGTGTAGGTTTCATTTTTTAGCGAGGTGAAGTGCAAGCTTTCTTAGCAAATCACGATAAGGTACTTCGGATTTGAATAATCCGTAGTGTTTATCATTTATAACAACTAATACACATGCATTTCCCTTGATGAAAGGGATATTTATAACAGGGACCGATACTGAAATCGGTAAAACTACTGTCGCCACTTCTTTAGCATCACTTTCAAGAAAGAATGGATGCGATGTTGGAGTAATGAAACCCTTTGCGACTGGCAAGAGAGTATATTCGACAAAATATAAATCCAAAGACTCAGCACTTTTAGCGAAAGCAGCTCAAGTAAATGATCTGGATGAAGAGATAAACCCTTTTTTCTACTCTGTGCCGACAGCTCCATTTACCGCTTCGAAAATCCAATCGGAAAAGGAACCAAATGTTGAGGATGCTGTGAGAATATATCAAAAGCTTGCAATCAAGCATGATTTCATGATAGTCGAAGGAATTGGCGGAATCATGGTTCCACTCACAAAGAAGCAGTGCGTTGCACATTTCGCAAGATTACTCGAACTTCCAACAGTGATTATCGCAGGACCCAAGCTAGGTACCATCAATCACACGCTACTTACTGTAAAGGCATGTCGCGACTATGGGTTAAATATCCTGGGTATTATTATTAATGGTATGCCTTTGAGAGCATCTTTATTAAAAACACAAACGATTGAGACAATTAGTGAATTAAGCCAACAAAGGATTCTATCGATAATACCATTTTTGAAAAAGGGCAACATCAAAAACGTAAGCCACATTCTACAAAGGGATCTGGACATCAGCAAAATTTTAGCAGACTAGCAAGTAGTCGAGCTTCCGAACACTTTGTCAATTGATTTCTCTATAGACAACTACTAAGATACAGCATAGAAAATCGATAATGTCATTCCTGATTTAATGGCTTGTCATCTATCATCTGTTTGTCATGAATAGAATATAATATTTATATAAATAAAAAGAAGTCAAGTCAAGGATATGAAGGCTGTAATACTGGCAGGCGGTTTTGGGAAGAGGCTCAGACCACTAACTGATGAGAGGCCTAAACCAATGATCGAGGTTCTGAACGTTCCAATAATTGAGTGGCAAATTAAATGGTTCAAGAAGCATTTGATTAAAGAGATGGTCATATGTGTAGGCTATCTCAAGGAACAGATCATAGATTATATCGGAAGCGGTACTAGGTTTGGCGTCAAGGTTGGATACGCTGTAGAGGAAGAACCTCTCGGCACGGGAGGAGCATTGAAGAATGCCGAGAGCCTTCTTGGTGGTAATGGAGAGAAAGGATTTTTTATGATAAATGGCGATATTTTGACAGATGTTCGTCCTGACAAATTAGTCAGCGAAAATTCTGCAACTCTTGCTGTGGTTCCGTTAAGAAGCCCATACGGGGTAGTGGACTTGGACCATAACTCAAATGTATTAGGATTCGTTGAGAAGCCTCAGATTAAGGATAGATGGGTTAATGCTGGCATATATTATTTTACAAGAGAGGTATTCAACTATTTGCCAGACAATGGAAATATAGAAGTTACAGCCTTGCCCTCAATGGCCAAAGAAATGAAGTTAAAAGCTATAAAATACGAGAACTGCTTTTGGAGATCTATCGATTCCCAAAAGGATATCGAGGAGGCTGCAAAAGAAATAAAACAGACTGAAATGATAGAGCGATGAGGTTCGATAGAATAGCCTATAACCCTGGGAGCTTACTTACGATGGGTGAAGTGCTTTCCTTTGCAAAGCGAGCAGACAAGAATAAAAGAATCCACTCATTGTGGATACCTGAGTCATGGGGCCGCGAGGCTTTTGCTTCTCTTGGGGCGATATCGCAAGCCACCCGCAGTGTGAAATTGGGAACAGCAATCATCAATATCTATTCTAGAACTCCTGCGACCATTGCAATGGCTGCAAGCACATTAGATATGTTATCTCGAAATCGGACAATAATAGGACTTGGCTCAAGTACACCTGCCATTGTAGAAGACTTCCACGGATTAGGATTTGCAAAACCTGTTACTAGGATGCGAGAATATATTGAGTGCATCAGGGCTATGCTCAAGGGAGATAAAGTAAACTATAATGGTAAGTATGTTAAAGCAAAGGACTTTAAACTCCTGTATAAGCCTCAAAGAGAGAGAATACCAATATTTGTCGCATGCGTAAACCCCAATATGATATCCTTAGCCTCTGATATGGCTGACGGGATGTTGCTTTATCTTCGTCCTATACAAGAGTTAAAGGAAACTGTTATGCGCGTGAAATTAGCTACACGGGATAACAAGAGCTTTGAAATTGCATGCATATTTATATGCGCAGTATCAACCCGAGAACCAGAAAAAGCTCGTGCTCGAGCTGCCAAAACTCTAGCTTTTTATGTATCTGTGGGAAAATACTATCGCAATTTTCTCTCTGACAATGGGTTTCGAAAGGAGACAGAACAAATTGCTACCGAATACCGACAGAATGGGCTTGAAGCAGCATCAAGAATAGTTCCACAAACAATGCTTGACTCCCTTACTATTTGCGGAACAGCAGATGATTGTGTTAGATCGCTATCTAGGTTTATCTCTACAGGAATAACACTTCCTATAATTCAAGTTAATCCGGTTGGCGGCGCAGAAAGTTCAATTAGGGAAATGCTTACTAGCTTCTAAGTGCGAAACGTAGCAGTTTGCTCGTATGCAACTAGTAAATTCACCAAACGCTCGAATCTATCAATTTTTGATTTGGCATGTGAACCATGCATAAAAGTTATACGAGAGTCGAATATTTCGAAAACCGAAATAGACGCAGTCTTATTTTCTAGCTGCTCGGCTGAACAGTACGGATCAAATATCATTTGTGAGATGTTAGGTATTTCTCCCAGGATTTCTCACAGAATAGAAAGCTTGTGTAATTCAGGAACGAATTCTATTGTATCAGCTTATGCATATATCTCCTCTGGTCTCTGTGATTCTGTATTGGTTGTTGGAGCAGAGAAAGCCAATAGTCCTGGGAGCGTCCTTAGTTGGGACTTGTCCCGCGGATCATTTACGTTGCCAGTATTCTGGGCAGCTCTATTCGCGAAGGCTCATATGCGAAAATATGGAACCACGGAAGAGCAAATGGCATCTATTACAGTTAGAAATCGTTCTAACGCACAGAAGAACCCGAACGCTCTTTTTAAGAGCACAGACAATGAAGTAATAACTTTGAACGATGTCATGCAATCAAGAAGAATAGCAGATCCGATTAAGTTACTCGATTGCTCTTGTGCCTGCGACGGTTCATCAGCTGTGCTGCTATTGTCAGAAGACAAAGCAAAGGAAGCTGAAATCGAGAGTCCTGTATGGATGAAAGGAATAGGACAGCAAATCACAGGAGCTAGCTTCAATCAGGCTTCATCTGATCTTACAACCATTAACGCTTCAAAGATCGCGGCGCGAGGAGCGTACGCGATGTCCAACACTTCTCCTCGTCACATCGATGTTGCAGAATTGCATGACTCTTTTACAATCCTGCAGGTACTTGCACTCGAAGACCTTGGATTTGTTCGTGAAGGTATGGGCGGTATGTTCTTTGATCAAGATCAAGGAGTCGTGATCAACCCGCGGGGTGGAATCCTAGGCTGTGGGCACCCTGTAGGTACTACTGGCCTGGCACAGCTGGCAGAAATCGCTGCCCAGCTATCAGGAAAAGCGGGCCAAAGACAGGTACAAGGATGTAAAACAGCGCTAGTCCATAACCTTGCAGCGGCAGGAACATCTGCTACTGTTATGATTCTCAGCAGCTGACCTGAGTTGGAAGAGTTTTATGCATCTATACGAAGAGGAGAGTTTAAAATTCCAATTTGCATTTCGTGTAAAAAGAATGTATGGCCACCATCTCAATATTGTCCGTCATGTCTATCTAGAGCGCAGCTTGAGAGTATTGTAAATAACGGGACTCTACTTGAGTTTACAAAATCACACATTGGAAATACTCCCATTATCTTTGGAGTCGTAGAAATTTGTGGGGTGAGACTAGTCGGTCGTTTAAGTCCGGCATCTCAGGAATATCGAAGCGGAATGAAAGTAAGGATGGCACGGTGTGGAATTGATACTGATGGCAACATTTTCTATGACTTTGAATCACATGTTGAAGAATGCGCTGGTAATTAACAAGAATAACAATTTTGAGAAGTCAAATTTTTGGACAAGATAACTATCTATTCGTGGCTTGCTTAATATATATACTAAGAAGTTATAGTCAGATACGTATAAACAAAAATGAGTTATGACAGGTTCATTGATGACAGGCTGTTAACTAGCAGAGATGCCCTTAACAGGATTCAAATAAAGATGAAGCTTGTTGATATAGATGAGAACGCTAGAGACTACTCTCAGAGATTTGGTCAACGAGTTTTGGTTAAGCGAGTTTTATTAACTATAAAACACAATGATACCGAGGAAATAGAAGAGATGGAATTAGATGTCGACGAGCTCGAAAAACGTATGAGAAAGGAACGACTGTTTTCCTCATCTAATAGGTGGGTGTCTCCATCCGAGATCAAAAACGGATTCATAGTTGCTAATCGACACTTAGACCTTCTTGCTGACGCTATCGCACTGGATATAATAGTCATTTAGAAGTTTAGCTGTTGTTATACATTTCTAGCGGTCAAATATATAAATATATATAGCGCCGCTGATCAGACTCGAACTGATGACCCACTGGTTAACAGCCAGCTGAGCTCCAAGACCACAATTTGTACGCTCCTGAACTTGCTCTACCATGCTGAGCTACAGCGGCGCAATATAGAACAAAATTAAGCACAAATTAAATGTTTAGGATTCATC
>JBKOWU010000012.1:0-4698 GCA_046724555.1 Thermoproteota archaeon
ATTGGTCTTGAGAGATTACAAGCAGCAAGTTTACAGCAAGTTACTAGAATTGGCTTGTCTGCAACTTTGGGTAACTTAGATGAGGCTGCCAAATTTATTTCTGGAACCAACAGAAAACATGCAGTAATTGTGGACAATTCTGTAAGAAAATATGATGTCGATGTTAAATTCATAAAGGGTTCTATTAACGATGTGGCTCATTTTGTAGTTGAATATGTAAAAGCAAATAGAATAGCTGGTTCGGTATTACTATTTACAAATACACGAGACGAGGCTGAATATATAGGTACTATATTAAAAAACCAAAATGATATTAAAGTAGATGTCCATCATGGGTCCCTATCCAAGGACGTACGCGAAGACACAGAAGTAAGATTAAGAGAAGGTCTGGTGGATATAGTAGTTTGTACTTCCTCATTAGAGCTGGGTTTAGATATTGGCTCTGTAGAACTTGTAATCCACTATGGCTCACCAAGACAGGTTTCAAAATTGATGCAGAGGATTGGCCGGAGCAGACATACACAAGGAAATTCAGCAAAAGGTTTGATTGTAACAAACAATCCAGATGATGAAATAGAAGCACTAGCAATTATCAGAAGAATGAGAAGACGATCAATAGAGGAACAGGTAATGCATAATCAGGCCCTTGATGTAGTAGCTCATCATTTGGTTGGTTTAGCACTACAAACTAGAAGCCAGGTTAGACTGGAAGACGCCTTTGATCTTATAACCAAGGCATATCCATTTTCTAAAATTAATTTTTACGATATTGAAGGATGTATTGATCTCCTTGATGCTAACCGTATTATTAAATATGAACGGGAAGATGGATCATATAAGCGACGACTAAAGGCGTATAAATTTTATTTTGAGAATCTGTCTATGATTCCTTATGTTCTAAAATTTGAAGTTATAGATTCTATTAGTAATAGAAGAATAGGAACACTAGATCAGCAGTTTGTAGGAGACTATGGCGAAAAAGGGAATGTATTTGTATTGAAGGGCTCGCAGTGGAGGGTTATTTCTGTCGATGAACGTAGAATGCAAGTAAATGTTGAACCACTGCATGGAATTGCAATAAACGTCCCGTACTGGGTTGGAGAGACGATCCCTGTAGACTATGAAACTGCCGAGGAAGTAGGTCTTATACGGAATCAGGTAGCGAAGAAAGTAATACAACTTTGTACATCTTCTACTATAGAAGATACTTTTAATTCTATAAAGGTAATTCCAGATTCAAAAAATATTGTAATTGAAAGTTCAACTGCAAAAAATACAGTTATAATTCACTCAACATTTGGCACAAAAGTAAACAATACACTAGCATCAATACTATCAGCAATACTGTCATCCCAGCTTGGTTATGAAGTAGAAACAAAATCTGATCCATATAGAATTATGTTATCTTCAAGTGCAAAAATAGGAAAGGGACATGTTGAATCTATTTTCAATGACACGTATGACTTTGAACCGGTTATCATTGCCTCCTTGACGGGAACACATCACATTAACTGGAAAGTGTGGATGGTCGCAAAAAGATTTGGTATGATTAGTAGGGAAGCAGTATATGATAGAAAAGTGGCTCGATTGATTTATGATAGATATGCAAAGACCCCGATAAGTAAAGAGTCTATCAGAGAATTATTGCATGATAAATATGATATTCGACAAACGAGGAAAGTACTGACTGATATAAAAAATGGAATTATAAAACTTCACTGGTCTGATATTATAGAATTTTCTAGCTTGGGCGAACCAATTCTTGAACATTCAGGAAAAAAATTCTCTGCTAGTCCACTAAGCATTGAAAAAGGTGTCATCGAACTTATAAAGGGAAGGTTAGAAAAAACAAAACATAGATTAATTTGTATTAGATGTGGAAAGTGGGAACGAACTATGGAGACAAAAGAAACACCTGAAACTATTTCCTGTCCAACCTGCAAATCTAAATTAATTACAGCAACATTCTGGTCTGATAATGATATGGCAAAGATCATAATAAAAAGACTTACAGGAGGCAAACTATCAAAGGATGAAAATCACAAATTTAATCGCGCCTGGAAAGTTGCATCTCTTATTAACAATTTTGGCAGAAAAGCCTTGATTGTATTAGCTGGTTATGGGATAGGTGCAGACACTGCCGCACGGATTTTGCGTAATTATATTGATGATGAGGAGATATACAGGAGTATCTATGAAGCTGAGAAACAGTATGTGATGACACATCGATTTTGGAATGACTGATAATGTTAATATCGTCATCGTTATTATACAAATGAGGCTATACTACAAAAACAACTTTAATTATCCGCATTTCCTAAATATATACCATGTTAGGTCAATTATATCAATCGACGTACATGTTACTGTTTTTATTGACAAATAATTTATTTTCTGGTATTAGTTGGTAGGGATAAAGACGGACCATTTTTAAAACTTTCCAACAAGGAGCCAAGGAGCCAAGGAACCTTTTTAATGCCTCGCTATTAATAGTTGAAATCAATTTAACGAAATACTACCAGCAGAGATAGTCATGACTACATACGATAAGAATATCACTAGTGATAAGAGGTACATTCAGTAATAACTTATTTATTCATAACCACGCTAAAAATGCATTTTTCATACATTTTCAATTTTTCGAACTTTAATTCGACAACACCCTTCTTGCTTTGACCGTGCATATTTTGATGGAATTTGTTGTAGTAAAATAATAATAATAATGCCAAAAACACTATTCTAAGCATCAAAAGATGGAAAGAGGTCTAATAATATCTGTCCTCATGTTGATAGATCTTCTCTATCGTTTCCATTGCGATGTGACTAACTTTTGCAAAAGTTAGTCTTCTTATTCAAGCTATAATAAAATAATGTATGCACCAACATAATCATTCTGTAATTTGTCACTTATTACTGCCATATAGAAAAGAAAATGATTATGTTAATGATCTTTGCGCTAATTGTTTTGAGTTTGCTTATCTGCGGTATACTGGCTTTATAGTTTATATGTTATAATATCGATAAATGTGATATATAATTGGAGAAGAATGTATCAATAGAATCTGGTGCATCACAAAATGAAAGTGCTTCCTCTGAAATAAAAGGAACAGGATATGGCACAGATACAGATAGTCCTAAAGCTATCGAAAAACAGATTGTATCCACTGACAATGCTACACAGGTATTAATCGAGAAAAAAGATCACAATGACGATGAACATTCATTATTTGTTAGTGATTTTCGTATGAATGATAGCAAAATCCTTTCGTTATTAAATCATGAAACGGGATCAAACTATTATTCATTCACAGGCTTAATGCGTAAATTGAATCTTCACCAGCAAAGTCTTGCAAGATCTTTGAATAGGTTGCAAGATTTGGATCTAATTGAAAGATCTGATACAGGCTACAAATTAACGAAAAATGGTATACTGGTCCTATCAAAAGGTAATGTCCACTCTCTACATCAGATAAAAAAAGGAAAAGAATTCATTCAATTACTTCAAACATATGTTCCTGTTAATGTGAAATCTAAAGATATAATTCGCACTTTGATGGGAAAATGGTTCAACAATCTTCGATGGACAGGATTAATTGAAAGTGAAACTGGATGTATGCTCCAATGGCTAAGCGATGATGGTTCGTTTCAGATCAATTTGAGAATAATATACGACTATATCGTAATAGAGACTAATGCCATTTCGTACAAGGAAAAGATTGAAGCAATGGTTGGTTCTTATAGAATATTCGAGCACATCGCCAAGATATCACAAAAGAAATTGGGAGATATAAACGCATATTTGATGAATATTAATTATAATGTGCAAAATCAAAATAATTAATATGACCCCACATAATACCTTGTAAGGTATTGCCAACCATAATAAATTATAGTTGTTGATTGCTATTGATAAAATAAGTATTGTTATCGTGATAAAGTGTTTATTTACCATGCTTCCTCAAGTGAAGCAGGGCTTGTAGAGCAATTCTAAATCCAAATCTATTCAGTAGCAAGATTAGGCTAACAAGAGAAAGACTTGGATGTGCATTTTGCAGTTAAGGAAGAAGAGCGTCATATTATATGCCTATCCCACTATAACAAGGTCGATCATAAATGCAACTGCCATGCTCTCTTTAAAGTTAATTTAATACTAGTTTCTAATTAGTACATGTTATGTATTTCTAGAAATCAGAATCCCAACTGTTGTGGACATAAATAATAAGAACTCCTTAGTTTTAGTCATATATGATAGAATTTTCTCTAAGAATATTTCTATAATAATAAGCAGTTTTATTAAAAAGAGATGTTCTAGAATCAGTTGGTATTAAAGAAAAATAATCTGATGAAATACTATGATAGATACTATCTTGTTTCTTGTAATTTCTACTTTCTGGTTTTCTTCTATTCCTGTAGCTTGTCTGACTCTAATACGGTTTTTGAAAAATAGAGATATTTTTGTTGAGAAGGATCTTAAAAGAATCCACAATGATCCAATAATAATATTTCAGATAACCACACGTTCTGCAACAAAAACGCCGGTTGTAAAAAGAGGAATTGACTCAATAATTTCTTCTTCACACAAAATAAAATATTCTAACTATTTTATCTCAGTTGTAAGTGACGACTTGGATGATGTTACAACATTAAGTTGCTTTGGTGGTAATCATAATTTTGAAGTTATTATAGTAGACAAGAAAT
>JBKOWU010000015.1:0-2084 GCA_046724555.1 Thermoproteota archaeon
TCTTTCAAAGCTTACTTCAAAAGATAAAAAGAGTGTAGGAATACACACATTCTATGAATGGATAAATCCAATTACTGATGAAGGAGGTGGAGCATATCCATTTAGAACAGGCATATCAACTGTAAGATTAGCGATTACTGACATGGCTCAAAAAATAAGGACAAAGCATTTTGTCTAGGTATAAGTATGGTGTTATAGAATTAAACTCATGACTGCCTTTTGTTCAGTTCATCTATTTCTTGATTCTATTTCAATCAAAGTATAATAAATAAACCATATTTAGAGTCAGCTTGAACAAATTCTCTTATGAAATTGTCTAGCTTTTGGTCATAATCTTTTTGCTCTAGTTCTTGCTTCCTTACCATATTAAGAGATTCAAGCATATGAGCAAATCTGTCATAACTCATTTGCAAACCGTAATAATCGGATACTCTGGCTAGAGTAGTCTCATAATGACTCTTTGAACCAGATGCAGTGGCATCAGAAATTAAAATAATATCATATCCTAAATTAAAGGCATCCCTTAACGATGTTTCTACACATATTGAAGTATCAACTCCACAGAATACTAAAACATTTATTCCAAAGCTCTGCAACCACATTCTCAGTTCAGTATCCAGAAATGCTGAATCTCTTCGCTTTATGATTACATAATCATCTTCTTTAGGCCAATGAAATCCAGCCAGAAAATGAAAAGCAATCAGGCCCAGCGGTTCTTTGATTTGTTTAAAATATTTGTAGCTAAAATGTCTTGCTGATTGCACTCGCTAAATATGATTATCATGCTGAACTGCTGTTGTTTCTATAACTGAAACAATTTGCTTGTCATGAAGTTTAGAAGGCCAGATCATTACGAGAGTGTATAGTATTTATTGGACACTATAGTAGTGCATTAATGCATGATCTGCCATGATGATTTTTCCTATTGTTATCCTAGTATCTGATCAATTTACTATAGTTATTGTTCTGGGTAAAGCAAAGTATTCTTGTAAATATTAGTGGTCACGATGTACTCTAGAATATAATTACATTTCACATTCGGCTAGGTGAATGATCGATAGACACTCATATAATGGCATGAGGGCAAGAAACTTCTATTTACCTATGCCGTTGCAGCTCTACCACTGAGCGATCGTATCATACCAATTAATCTCTCCAGGTCTTCTTCATTTAACTTCTCAACATCATCGATTTTGTCCTTTATTAGTTGTTTTGTATCCTCGAACAGATCTGGCTTCTTGGTTTTCTTTAATCTCGCAGCTGTCAATTTAGAGCTCATGATAGGTATAACTGCCCACAGCATTCCAATACCTACGAATGCAACCAAGGTTGCTACTATTTTTCCCCCAATTGTAACTGGATAATACTCCCCATATGCTACAGTAGTAATTGTTTCAACAGCCCACCAGAGAGCCTGACCCGGCGTTGTTATAGTTGCATCTGAATTGCTAGCCTCCGCTAAGTATTCAGCAAATGCTCCGACAATTATACTGACTGCAACAAACAATCCCAGCAGAACGATTTCGCTATTCCCTATCCGTGATACTAGGTTGTAGAGTCTAACAGTTCTGAAAAATGCAATCCATCTAATGTCATAAGGGAAAGCAGATAGCAAAACCAGTGGTATCATTGCAAGAAACTCATACCAATGAATTAAAATATATCTAAGTTTGTGGTCGGATTCTTTGATCCTAGAATAGAAGTCTCTTGCTAACAATATCACAACAAACAAATCGAAAATAGATATTAGTAATTTCTCAGTTCCATTGAGTGGAAAGAGATACACAAGAAGAACCAGTAATAGAGAAGCAATGGTTGGTATCGCGGTTATTGCATTCCAAGATCTATTCATATATGTTAAAGTAAGTAAAGTAAGGTCGTATAAAGGAGTACTGAGGTAATGGAGATACAATAAAGAAAGTCCAGGCCAATTAATATCAGTCTCAATATCGATAGAGATCTTTTATAGCTGAAAGTCATTGATTAATTGGGGATAATACTTTTATGCAGACTAGTAGAGTAACCTGTCAGTGCTAGCATCACAAGACAAATCTCCACGATGGCTTAGAATTCTACAAGTTGTT
>JBKOWU010000096.1:0-2852 GCA_046724555.1 Thermoproteota archaeon
CATGAATATCCTCATAGCTATCAGTAGATAGAACATCGGGATTCCTTTTTACTTCTTCCAATCCATGCAAAATTTTCTTCAAATCAATTAGTGTCAAAAAGCCAATTTCGTATAACATTATAGAGTGGGCTTCACTACCTAATATGTCGTAATATAATATCGCATAATCATCATTAATTGAGGTCATAAAGTTGAATGCATCTTCATCAAGCTTGGTTCCTGACCTTGAGCGGTACACAATTACTGCAATCAGAGCGCTTTATTTTAAGATTTTATCTTGTACATACACTAGCTGAATGAAGCGAGCGTACTATTGATAGCCGTATCGATATTGATTTTTTATTTTCCTTATTCTTTTCCCTTTTCTTTATTATTATCTGGATATAGTATTATAATAGTTAAATAGGATCATACAATTTAATAATTAGCAATAATGAGCCAAGATACTCAACAGGTTCGTAAACAAATATTTGATGAATTAACGAAGATTGTAGATCCAGAGATCGGCGTATCAATAATGGAATTAGAATTGGTAGATAAAGTAGATCTCAATGACGGAAAAGTAAATATTGATTTACATCTGACAAGCCCGTTCTGTCCAGCCGTATTTGGCTTTAAAATTGCTCAAGATGTTAGAGATAACATCTATAAACTGCAGTCAATTCAGGATGTCAAGGTCAACGTTAGTAACCACTTCATGGCAGAAGCAATAAACAAGCAAGTAAATGAAAGCCAACCACCTGCAAAACAGTGATTCTATCTGCCAAATCAGTCTTGATGATCTTCAATGGATACTCTAGAAAGAGTAACGAGAGTTAAAAATATCTAAAGATATACATAGATAATATCCCAATTACAATCATCACTATACCAACAGTGTTAAGACTAGCCATGTTTTGATTATAAATGGAGGACATGGATAGTCATATAGTGGAATGAAGAACTAATGCTAAGCCTTTAGGAACTTAAATGAGAAATAATATGATAAATAAACGGCATGAATTATATATGCATTGATAATAAATTATAGACATAGTCAGAATTTCTAAGTGGTAATTATTGAAAATCCCTATCTGTACCTTTGATGCAAAAACTGGCATATTATGTGCAAAATGTGAATCTAAACTAAGATTAGGCCAGCTTAAGCAGGCAGACGTTGAAGGAGCAATAAAGTTAACTAAGCTAGCAGACCGCAATCAAGATGTCAGTAAATTTACCATGATTGGGGCTGCTAAAGTAGATAGTGATTTCATTTTGATCCTTCGTGGTTCTGATATTGGTGTCCTGAGATCAAATACTACGCTTCCAACTAAATTTGAACATGAGTTCCAAAGTAAAGTTTGGTTTGTAGAAGCAGAAGCAACAGACAAAAGATTCATCGAAAATCTTTTTTTCCCCAGGAAGGTACTAACAGTTAACTTGATTTGGCTTCCTGACGGAAGTAAACTAACTAGAGTGCAAATAGCCGGCAAAAGTAATAATTCTGAATTAAAAAATACAATCGAAAAAATAAAAAAAATTGCTAAAGAAATCAGAAATATTGAATTACTTGTAGAATTCGAATAACAATAATCATGGATGCTAACAGTATGACATATGATATTCATAGATCTCATCTTGCGAATCAAATCAATGAGAGTTTACTTGGTCAAAAGGTAAGAGTAGGAGGTTGGGTAGAAGATACTAGGGACATTGGTAAACTTGCATTTGCAGTAATTAGGGATATAACAGGTTCGGTTCAAGTAATAGCAACCGATGATGATAACCTGCAACTGTTAAAAAATATTCCAAGACAGAGTGCGGTTATTGTGTCAGGATTAGTTCAAAAAAGTAAAGCCAAAGATTTTTCTGTAGAGGTCAAAGTAGAAGAACTAATTCTTCTTTCTAGAGCGGTTCATCCTTTACCCATAGACCCGACAGGAAGAGTTGAATCAGCAATCGATAAACGTCTGGATTCAAGAGCACTCGATCTGAGAAATCCAAAAATTGCTGCGATCTTCAGTGTTAGATCAATGGCACTTCACGTTATCCGGAAAACTTTATCGTCAAGAAATTTCATTGAAGTACATACCCCTAAGATTATAGGCAGCGCAAGTGAAGGTGGCTCAAATTTGTTTGGCTTTCCATACTTTAAAAAGAAAGCATATTTGGCGCAGAGTCCTCAATTATACAAAGAACAGTTAATATTGGCACTAGACAGAGTCTTTGAGATCGGTCCGTACTTTAGAGCAGAGAATTCACATACTGTGAGACATCTGAATGAATTTATCAGCGTTGATTTAGAAGCGGCATTTCTTGATTACGAAGATATAATGGACATCATAGAGGAAGCCATAAGAAATGTCATCTCGGAACTCCATAAGAACTGCAAATCTGAGCTTGAATCGGTTGCTAATGACCAAATTGCAATTCCGATTTATGAATCTAATATAGATAGACTAACCTACGAACAGTGTTTAAACGAACTTGTCAGAGAAGGTGAAAAGTTGGAATTTGGAGATGATTTATCAGATGCGTCGCTTAGAAAGCTTGGTGCAATCCATCCGGGCTTTTATTTTATTACTGATTGGCCAACCAAGCTAAAGCCATTTTATATATATGAAAATGAGGAGGATCCAAGAATATCAAAATCCTTTGACTTGCAATATGGCTATTTAGAGTTAGTATCTGGAGGTAGAAGACAACATGACTCTTCGAAGTTGCGCGCAAGACTAGTAGAACAAGGATTAAACCCAATAGACTTCTCGGAACATCTAGAAGCTTTTAATTGGGGAATGCCTCCACATTCAGGCTGCGGTCTAGGATTCGATAGATTAATGATGGTATTACTAAATTCACAGAATATACGAGAT
>JBKOWU010000308.1:0-12429 GCA_046724555.1 Thermoproteota archaeon
AGAACTCATGAAGCAGCTTCAATCCCAACTAAAACAGTTGCAAAAGCAAGTTTCACAAATCCAAAGAGCAGTAAGCATAGGAATGAAGAAGAAAGCAACTAGTTAGTTGTCGAGCACGCTAAGACATACCTGGTATTGTTCAGGTAAATGTTCTGTGACATATTCATTGATCTTAGCCTGATTTCTCAAGTATGCAATTTCAGAAGCGATTGAAGTCCTTGAGACTTAACGCACGAGCTATTTCTTGATGAGTCATACCTCTAGCCCTCATTTCTACCGCGTTTGAGCTACGACATCCCAACCGGTTAGATTTTGTGCTGAAATGTCAGATTTTTGCCTCGTAAATATTATGCCGGTCAGATTTTTAGCTTTATCGAATCGAATTGAACTATAAATAAGCTTAGCAATCATGTACTAGGAATCAGACGAAGGAAACTAGACGCTGCTCTTCTTCCCTAGAGGTTTTAACCAAACATTCTCAAGCTCTTTTGAATTTATAATGGTTACTAGGTTCTTCATATTCTCAAGTGATCTTTCATGTCCATCTTTAGATGGCGAAGACACACAATCTGAAACTACTACAGGGTAGAATCCTCTGTTGAAGGCATCCCTAGCACTGGACTCTACCCCACCTTCTGTCGCAATACCAGTAAAAACCACAGTAATAATACCAGCATTTCTAAGCATGCGTTCAAAACCTGTATCTATGAATATACTGCCTGTATGTTTATTTATCACTATTTCATTTTGTTGTGGTGTTATTGCAAAGTCCATATCTTCAGAAGTAAATTGCTCAAATAAGCGATCAAATCCTAGTTTGTCTAAAGTGTATATAATTGATGAAGATTCAAATCGTTTTGGTAGCATTTGAATTTGTGTAAAGAATATCGAAATGTTCGATTTGCGTCCCAACTCTACAACTAAGTTCAGATTCCTGCTAAATTCTTCTTTATTAAAAATCACTTCTGTCGTCCCGTGTTGTACATCCCATACAACTAATGCTGTACGAGAAGGATCTAGTATCTCTTCAATAGTATTATAGACTATTTTATCATCTCCAATCTTTTGCATGTTACTATTATATTAAGTCCATTATAAAAGAAAAAGGTAATCAAAGTATTTGTCTACAGTGGAAGATATATCAATGATGCTTTTTATTCGTTAGTAAATGCAGAACAGTATAAGATTATAGCTATCGAAAGTGATACTTGAGAACTACCGTATTGAATGACCCATTTCAACCACCATCTTTAGAAAGGATTGAAGAAATGCAACGACAACGATCACAACCCATTAAAGCCCTTAGGTTACAATAGTTAGCAATGACTCAATTGCTGATCAAAGTAGAGTACTGAAGACACAGCTCTAAATGCAGAGAATCTACAAATAAGGAGCGTAGAACGAGATAGTGCTACTATTAACAATTACCCCTAGATGGGAATTTCTCCAGGTTCGACTTAAAGTCACTAGAGTAAGATTTTTTGCTAGTATCCGTACTTCTGTTGAAAGGTGAATTGTGCTTGATTATCCCACAAGTGTCGCCGTAGCAAATCTATTTCCTACTTGCTCAACCCTAACCTTAACATTCTGTTTAACTTTTCCATTCTTAACAAATACTACAAATCCTTGTACCCTAGCAACACCATCTCCTTGTCTGCTGATTTCTGTAACATCTACTTCATATTCCTTGCCTACTTCAACTGGTTTTGGAGCAGGAGAACCTCTGTTGAAACCTCTATTACCAGCTCCACCGTAACTCCTACCTCTGCCCCGGCCATAACCGCTATCTCTACTGTAACTCATTTTTGAGTTTGAGTGGGCCTTATCCTAATATAAATTACCTATGTCTATAAAACATGAAATAATTCTTTGCCTTTTTGTTTTTTTAAACCAATACTACAATATTGTATACGTGAATGCTAAAGCAAGCAGCTGCGGTAACTGTCTAGCAAAATAGTTAAGCTCACAGTAGCACGATATTAGTCTTAGAATAATGCATATGGTGAAGGAGACATCTTGACATTCAACTTAGAGTTAGACAACAACACCTGTAGCATCATTACATTATTCTACAATCCATAATAGAGAAAGATGTAATAATAATAAAATCCACCTCGTTATATACATGAATGAAAAAGGGCGTTGTAAAAACTGTGGTGATCAGATTGGCGAGGACAGCATATCCCGTGAGTTCTGCTCAGAGCAATGTGGAGTAGAATATCAACTAGAACACAGATAGTAATATCATCTGTGCCCTTCAACTAACGGGAAAGGCCTGTAAAGTGAGACATAGAATTTAGTTGACAAAAGATGTATAAGGACATGGAACGATTATTTACAAAGAATAAAGTATTTCTTTAGATGGCTTTATAACAAGAGATATTGAATCAGCAATAGAAAAGGGCAGGAAATACAACCCTGATAATTTCAATCCATATTTTACTTCCAGTTCTATGGGTATAGACCCAGCATATGGTAGTTCAGCTTTTGGTATTGTAGTTACTCAATGGGTAGATAATCATATCCAAATATTGCATTATAATGATGGAACATTAGATAAAGAATCAACATCCTATAACGACATATTTGATGCATTTAGACTGGCTTTGAAGTTTTATCATTTTGAAGATAGCAGTAGTGAGTAATCTTTGATATAGGAAGCGAAACAACAAATACTATCATGCTACTATGACTGCTACAATTGCAACTAATCTGAGCTGATGCTGTTCTAATAAAATAGAATATTATTATGGCAAAAAAGTTTCACAAAACTAAGCTTTTTCTTTTTGAGTAATCAGATATCAAGATCATTGCGAGTTGCAATGGAATATTCACCCTGGAGTTCTTGAATGACATATATGTTTTTGTTTCCTTCTCCTTTTAGTAGTTTAGATCCCATCTCATCATGTGGATATATTTGCTCTCAACAGTTCGTAAGCTTTAGCAGCATCTTTGTTATTTAGTATAAGCACAATTTCGTTAGGAGCAAAGAAAGCATTATACAGAGAAATTTGATTATTGTATAGAACATCTGACACCAAAGATAGCATATTATATTCTGGTTTTTGACTAAGCCGCTGTCGTTCTTCATCAGATGAATTAAGAGGGGAAGCAGAAGCAGCCGAAGATGGAAGGCTGATAGTGATCTTCGAAAGTCCTTCTTTTATCTTACCATCAAATCTTTTAGATGCAGTCGATACAATATTTCTAATTTCCTGAATGTCTTCTGCAAATAATGTCAACTGTTTATTTGTTTGAAAAATATTGTAACTACCCCTTTCATTTTCAAAGAACTCATCAAGGATATTAGAAATCTCATCAAACGCTGTATCTTCAAAATCAACGTCAATTATACTTCCTGTCAATGACAGCCTAGCTCCACCTAATCGATCGTTTATATCTGGTTTGTCCTCCTTTTCTTGTTCTTTGATTAATATATCTGCAAACCGTTTGATTGCAACCACTATAGTTCCTATTTGTACTTCAATACCCGTAATTTTTTCGACTTCTGTTTTGATTTTTTGCGCTAATGCTGTATAGTTGGCTATTCCTGAAGAAAGTGCTTGAAAATATAGATTGTTTGAAGCGAGAATTGTCCTTACCGCTTGGGGAACTGATTGATGATACTGTAGCCCACGACGGTTATACATACGTGTTATAATCACGCTATATGAGTAATTAATATTGCGTAATATAAAGTAAACTATAAATATTGTAATACATATTACATAATGTTAGGTGGTAATAAAGAATGTGGAGAGATTCATATCCATTTGGAAGTTGGGGAATAAGACCAAGTAGACTTCTAGAAACTATCGACAAAGAATTTGCAGAGGCAGAGGATATGCTAAATAGAATGTTCAGAACGGTACGTGATATAAATCCCTCGGATCTAACTAGTAGCAATACACCTTACTACTACGGATATCAAGTTACAATAGGTCCTGATGGCAAGCCTCATGTGAGAGAATTTGGTAATATAAGACCATCTGCTAAAGGTTTGGTAGAACAAACTGGGGTAAGAGCTCCATTAGTTGATACTGCGTTAGATGAGAAACAAAATACATTGAAAATCACTGCCGAGATGCCTGGTGTAAACAAAGAAGATGTCAAAATAGATGTATCTGACAAATATGTTAGTATACATGCAGAGAAAGGAGAAAAGAAGTACCATGCAGACATACCAGTAGACGTTGAGTTAGATGATGCTTCTGCGAAGGCGACTTACTCAAATGGTATACTAGAGCTCAAGATCAAGCTAAAGCAAGCTCAAAAATCAAAGGGTAAAGAGATAAGAGTAGAATAGAAGATTCCATACCACACAATATTTTATCTTTGAATTTAGGTAGGTGACAAGATAAGAATATGAAAGACGATAATTTGACATTGAGAGTGTCTGAGACTAATCCCAAGTTTGTAGGTAGAGGAGTAGCCTTGCTTGATCCAAGGGTAATGGAGAAGTTGCGTTTATCTACGGGAGATGTAATTGAAATTAGGGGTTCTAGAAAGAAAACTTTCGTCTTGTTATGGTCTGGTCAGCCGGATGACTATGGGCGTGGTTTGATTAGGATTGATGGCTATACTCGTAACAACATAGGTGTAGGGATTGATGATAGAGTAAACGTTCAGAAGGTTACCGATGTCACAAAGGCAGAGCAAGTAATTCTATCACCTATTGAAGAATTAAACATTGTAGGTCTCGAAGAACATCTTCCAGAATTACTTGATGGTCGTGTAGTTGCTAAGGGAGATATGATTCCACTTAATATAATGGGAAGGAAAATTGGTTTTGTAGTTAGTAGTATATCGCCTTCCTCAGATGCAGCAGCATCGTTAGTTGACAATGATCTTACAGAGTTCATTATTGGATCAGTACCCAAAGCTGGTGCTGGTGGTGTTATTCCCAGGATAACATATGAGGATATTGGCGGTTTAAAGAACGAAGTACAAAAAGTTAGAGAAATGATTGAACTTCCATTAAGACATCCAGAGATTTTTGAGAGAATTGGAATTGAGGCACCGAAGGGTGTTTTGCTTTACGGCCCTCCTGGTACTGGAAAGACATTGTTGGCAAAGGCAGTAGCCAACGAAACAAATGCAAACTTTTATTCTATAGGCGGTCCAGAGATAATGAGCAAATTTTATGGAGAAAGTGAAGAGCGTTTAAGGGAAACATTCAAGCAAGCTCAAGAGAATTCTCCATCGATTATATTTATAGACGAGATAGACTCGATAGCTCCAAAGAGGGGGGAAGTATCAGGAGATGTTGAGAAAAGGGTAGTATCCCAATTATTGACATTGATGGACGGAATTGAAGGTAGAGGCAAGCTTGTTGTAATAGGTGCTACTAACAGACCAAACGCAATTGATCCAGCATTAAGACGTCCTGGAAGATTTGATAGAGAAATTGAAATAGGGATACCAGATCAAGAAGGAAGATTTGACATTTTGCAAATACATACTAGGGGAATGCCATTAACTGAAGATGTGAATTTAGAATCAATTGCCAAAGTTACTCATGGCTTTGTTGGTGCTGATTTAGAAGCGTTAAGTAAAGAAGCAGCCATGAGATCACTTAGAAGGGTACTTCCTGAAATCAGCATGGAGCAGTCCAAGATTCCAGTTGAAGTTTTAAACAAAATTAAGATTACAAACGAAGACTTTCATAATGGACTAAAGGATGTTCAACCATCTGCCATGAGAGAAGTACAGATACAAAGGCCCAATGTTAACTGGGACGATATCGGTGGATTAACTGAGGTTAAAGAAGAACTAGCAGAAGCAATAGAATGGCCATTAAAACATGCAGATTTATTCAATCAAGCAGATGTGAAGCCACCAAAAGGTCTAATGTTGTACGGTCCACCAGGAACCGGAAAGACAATGATTGCGAAAGCCGTTGCAACTACCTCCGAAGCCAACTTCATTAGTGTAAAAGGTCCAGAACTTCTTTCAAAATGGGTTGGAGAGTCAGAAAAGGGAGTCAGAGAAATATTTAGAAAAGCTAGGCAGGCAGCACCTTGTATTATTTTCTTTGATGAGCTAGATGCAGTCGCTCCAAGAAGAGGTAGATCTGAAGGTGATGCACATGTTACTGAAAGGGTAATCAGTCAAATGCTAACTGAAATGGATGGGTTAGAAGATCTTGAGGGTGTTGTTGTAATAGGTGCGACAAACAGGCCGGACATCATAGACGAGGCGCTGCTAAGACCAGGGCGATTTGACCGTATACTTGAAGTACCATTCCCAGATAAGGAGGCTAGAAAAGATATACTGAAAATCCATACTAGAAGAAAACCTCTTGATAATTCAGTCGATATGGATAAACTAGTAGAGCTAACAAATGGGTTTACAGGAGCCGATATTGCAGCTATAGTTAATGCAGCGGCAATGTCAGCAATTAAGGAACACGTTGCTGCTATCAGTGAAACAAATAGTAATAAGTGGAGGAAAGATAAAACAACAGCAGCAATTATAGAGGAACAAGGGAAAGTGGGAGCCAAAAGTCAGGCCGGCCAACACAAAGAAGATGAAAAACAACGTTTGAAAATTACAATGAAACATTTTGAAAGTGCACTTCAAAAGATAAAAAGGAGAACTAGTGCCGTTAGTAATCAAAATCTTGTCTAACTAGATAAAGAATACACAGAAGGAGGTTCAAGACAGAAATATATGACTACTGGCAGCGTTGCAAAAGTATCAGTAGTACACCATACTAGTACCGCCATCATCAACCAACAAGTCGCATTGTTAAAGAAACCGGCTCGCAGTAGAGTAGACTATAACTTTTTTAACTATTGTTCACAGTGTAATCTAAAGCTTTCAAAACAAACTTTACGATGTCCAGAATGTAAACAAAAAGTAAGGACAAAACCATGGCATCGTTCAAAAGTTATACAATTCAAACGGGTGTAGGAGTCTATCCAAAAATTGGCTACTGCCGGCAGATCAGTCTGGAGATATCGGCAATAAAACAGAAAAATGAATATAATAAATAATAACTTTTTCTATCTGTATTGTATGGATTGATGAGCAAATATGATGTAGATAAAATATACATTGATGGTGCCAATCCATCTTTCATAAAATCCCTGAAATTACAGCAGGTGAAGATGCTGAATATGATAAAGTGATTGCCAGGTACAGAGCAGACGGATTAGGCGATTGCTGGAGTGAAAATATGAAAATTGTACCTGTCAACTTCAACAAAGAGCACAAAGCAATGTTAGGACATTGCAAGATGATACTAGAAGATGACCTTGGCAAAATTGCTATCAATCCTTAATCACATCACTTAGGACTGCTGTAGATAATGATGGAACACTGGATAAAGAAACTACGTCATACAACGATATATTTGATGCATTCAGACTTGCTTTGAAATTTTATCATTTTGAAGAAAGCGGTGAATCAGACTAAATTAGTAGTAGACTACAAATTTGCACTCTGCATATTAGTGACAAATCATGCGTGATATGATCTCTTTATTGATTGGTTACATAGTTAGTAACAACTACTAACAAAGAGAATGGTAATTTAGTACTGTAACACTAACTATCGTGTTTATTACAGACTAACGATGAGGATTTGTAATGAATGAGAAAGATAAACCTACATTTCATCTTCCATTTAATGTAAAAGCATTAACATTTCCTATGATTGTTATTATTATAAGCAGCATATTGTTTGTTAGCTCATTACTAATATTAAACCAAACTGCGACAGCACAACAACAGCCGCAGCAGCAACAAGAACAAGCTCTTGCTTCAAAAGGCATATCTTTTGGTATAGATAATGTAACATTTTCACATCATATTGCATCCGTTAACGGTATACAACTTCATTACGTAATTGGTGGTCATGGAGATCCAATAGTCTTGCTGCATGGTTGGCCACAGACGTGGTATGAATGGCGTCATGTTATGCCATCTTTATCTAAAAATTATACTGTGATAGCGCCTGATTTACGTGGATTGGGTGATTCTTCAAAACCACTTACAGGCTATGATGGTAAGACTACTGCGGAAGATATACATCAGTTAGTATCTCAACTAGGTTTTAGAAACATATTCTTAGTTGGACATGATTTTGGTGTACAAGTAGCATATTCGTATGCTGCTGCTCATCCCAATGAAGTTAGACGTTTGGTTATCCTTGATGTTCCTATACCTGGTATAGGCCCTGGGCAAAATATTACAGGCTTATGGTGGGCTCAACTTCATATGGTGCGTGATATTCCAGAAATTCTTGTTGAGGGACATGAAAGGGAATACCTTACTTGGTTCTATAGATACACATGTAATCCTACTGCAATCACAAAAGAAGATATCGACGAATATGTTAGTCACTACTCTGCTCCTGGTGGAATGCGAGCTGGATTTGAATACTACAGAGCTTTATTTGATGATGTAAAACAAAATAAAGAATATTCTAGGGTTAAACTTCCTATGCCTGTTTTAGCTCTGGGCGGTAAGTGTAGTTTTGGCACTACGGCATTGGATTCAATGCGTTTACTTGCTACAGATGTGAGTGGCGGTATAGTTCCTGACTCTGGACACTGGATTGCTGAGGAACGTCCAGACTATCTTGTTGGACAACTTCTCAAATTCTTTGCAGCTGGATGATTAGTACTTGATTTCTCTGCCGAAGTAGGGGTCATGGGTCATAAAGTTGGTTGAGAGAACGTATTTTCTGATCTTCTATATACAATCCACAAGCAAACAACCTTGTAGGCCTCGCAATGATATCATTGAAGACAACAACATCATTTCCATGACTAAAGATTTTCTTAACATGATATTCTAACCACACCTGTTCCAAACATCTGAAGTATCTTTCTGCTCCATGGTAAGAGTATTGCCATCAATCCAGACAAATTTGATAAACTCATAACAGTATTAAGAACCGCAGTTGATAATGATGGGACACTAGATAAAGAATCTACATCCTATAATGACATATTCGACGCATTTAGGTTAGCATTAAAGTTCTATCACTTTCTAGAAAGTAGTTGATCTAATTGATCCTGACCTAACAGCACCGAGTTATGCTAGTTATATTTAGGGGAACAAATTAGCTATTTTGAAATTGTCCATTGAACCCTGTTGCATAAGGGGCTCAAGCAGATATGAATCCGTTGAATCTAATGAAATGACAATATACGAATGGCAATATTCCCAAGAGGAGTTCAAAAAAGCGGGTTCAGCATATTGAAAATATACTGGACTAACATACTTCTTCAATATTACTGAATATAAGACTGAGTAGTCTTATCAAAATTCTTTACAATTTCAAAGTTCTTCTCAAAGCTGTTGCTTGTAATGTTATTGCTATCGGTATTATTATTTTCATAAATGTTCAGTTCCGGAAATACAGCCCAAGGTTGGTACCTAGCCATTATACTTGCAATATGGTCTTCTCCAAGCAAGTATTTACACAGATCGTACGTCATATTTCTAACCTCTATTTCATCTACGATGCCAAAACTATGAATATATTCATGAGCAAGTACCATGAACAAGTATGAATTATATCCTTCAGTGGATTTACCTTGTCTGATTTTATCAAGAATCCTCCTGTTTAATATTATCATATTAGAACCCAAAATATGATATGCTCCAAGGTTGTTTGGTAACCCTTGCAGAATCAGGCTTAATCCTGCTCTATGCATCTTGAATTTCTCGTTAACTGTCGTTTTCACCAATTCAAAAGCATCATTAAAATCTTTAATATGCGATATTCTCTCACGATAATATCGTTGTTGTTTCTCGTTAGAAATGAAATTGTTTGATCGTCTTTCTATTTTACCTTTCACCTGTACACCTAACTATACTGAGGTAACCACATATAAACACGATAGTTACCTTTATGATACTAAATTACTATTGTGTAACTAGAAAACTCGTAGAAGTTTTCTGTAATGCTAACTGGGAATATCGAAACTACAGGATTTCATATGCAGACAAAGTTCGATTCTTTATCTATAGAATTTACAGTTGTTGCGTAGCCCCAACAACAGAAAGGGGATACATATTCTGCCCGGGCTTTTCCAACAACTGGGAAGAACAGAAGAGTACCTAATTTCACATGTGAACGATAAAGGCTTTTTCAATATGAAGTATTGATCTGAATATAGAATAAATTATCTATAACGTATTATCATAGTCAATATCATTGGATAGGTGATATTTCAAAATTTGATAATTAATTTTTAATGCTCGCCCCCACAAATTAATCAAATTATGTTTTATGGTCATATCAAAAAATATGCAATTTTCATTTACAACTAATTTTGATCCAATGAGAGTAGCAGCCAATGAGTTTGGTCGTGAAATCTTATTTATTAGGTTATAAGGCAGCACAGCAGCTCCGCATTAAGATCGGAAATGTAAATGGAGCAGGTATAACTGCACCAAATTCATTTGGTAACTATGTTGAAACAATCAAGAGAAAAAGGACAGTACTTTGCACTACGATGTCTCTGGCAAAATACCTCAGAACATAAGATTTAGTAGATTAATAATAGATGAAGATAGTATCACCAAATTTGACCAGCTGTTGATGCCCATGCTAATAGGTTTGAAGACATCTTCACTTTTCTACAAATCCAATTTTAGTGTTGAGGACTATTGATATCCGATCTGCGTCAACGATTAAAGGAACTTGCAAACTTTCTGACTCGATGTGGCATTGCTGCTTCAGGAGGGTACAATGCAAGGCAATGTACCCATCATACTATTATAACAAGACAACAGTCAGTTTTAGTACAAATGAGACAGGAGGGACGTGAAGCTTGAGAGAGGGTATCAATCCAACAGCAAAACCAACAGGTACAGGTTGCGTTGACTGCTTGGCAACTGGCGGGTGGTGGCTACACCTCCGCAGATGCTCCCAATGTGGACGAATCGGCTGCTGCGATAACTCGCCAAACCAGCACGCCTCAAAACACAACGCGAGCACTGGCCATCCCATTATCACGAGCTTCGAACACGGGGAGAATTGGTTCTACGATTATCGTACGGGAGATTTTTTTGCCGGGCCTAAGCTACCAGGCCCCCACGCTCATCCATTGGACCAACCTGTGCCTGGACCGGCTGGACAGGTGCCCACAGAATGGCAATCGCTTCTTCATGAATAAAGTGCGAGTTGGTATCTATTAAGAAAAGAGCAAAATAGTCACTATTGGCATTTTGCTACTTCAAAATTTAATTGAAACTAGAGAAAGGAACATCGTGTTATACGACTTTTAAAAAAACCTATGCGGGAAATGATATTCCTGGATTATTATATTGAAGCTATCCTCATCTAGATTGTAACAACAAACTAAAATTGCCACAAGCCGCAAGATCCAGTATATTATATATTGGTATGAATACCAATGAGACAATGTCCCAAATTGAAATGAATAAGGCAGTTATTCAACGCTATTTTGAAGCATATAATAACAAAGATGAAGCAATATTTGATGAAATAATAGATCCAGAATATGTAGACCATGGCCAATCTGCTTATATGGGCTCTCCTGGAATAGGAGTAGCAGGAGCAAAGCGTGACCTTAAGTATTCATTAGATAAATTAGAGGACTTGAATTATGTAGTAGAGGCAATGATTGCTTCAGAAGCTTACCCTGATCTTGTCGGTGCATATTGGAAAGGATCATTGACACCAAAGGCAATTTACTCTGACACTAAACAAACTAATAAAATAATTAGCTATAGAGGCGTAAGTATATACCGAATTCAAAATGGAAAAATCATAGAAACTTGGCATGTATTTGATGGTTTACCACTGAAACTGTTATCTGCCTAACCAATAGGGTTTCATGCCATTGATATCTATCCTTATTTAAGACAAAGCGTCAAAAATATGATTCGCATAACAGAAATTCTAACGTTTGTCTTGAACCAAAATAACATGTAGGAAATCATCTATCATCGTATACTAACCCTTTATTCGATAGAATTCATAACAGATTTAACCATTATGCTCTAGAATACAATACAATTTTTCCATCCAATATAGCAAAACCTCCTCGTAAAACGTGAAGCTGAGGTTTTGAGTTTCCTTCCAGTACTGTATCAGTTGATGACAGACAATTATTTGAAACCATATCAGTTCCTAACAGTGTCATCCAAATTGCCAAGGTGATAGCTTACAGAACCAGTCATCTCATTCAAGCATTCACAATGATCCATAAAATCCTCTAATTTTGTCAAAGAATATGTCACAGAACATTTACCAGAACAATACCAGGTATTTCTCTCAGCGTTGGATCATACTCAAACACGCAGATACTGCAAGACTCAGACGATAACAGAGAAAAGTTGCAGGCTAGTCAATTATTCTAATTTCCAATGGATTATCTCCAATTATTGCTGAATTGCTAAGGTAAATTTTGTCAAACTTAGATATACGTGATTTGATATGTAG
>JBKOWU010000018.1:0-3301 GCA_046724555.1 Thermoproteota archaeon
ATAACTCCAGGTGTACCATTGGTCTACTTTTGAGTCATTACGGCTGGACCGGTTATAGTTGCGCCTCAAGTGACTACGACGAAGCCGATAACAAGCTTCATGAACTAATTTCTGCTGAGGAACAGAGTTTTATTGCAAGTACAAATGACAAATGCGAAAACTATGATGTTACTTAGCCAAGCCTGTAACTGGGACTGAGAATGCTGAAATGGCGGTAAGAATGGGACAGGATTATCTTCATTTGAATCTGCATTACAAATCTTGCTCCAAATACTTAGTTGACATTTACCAATCCTGTCATTATTGGATGTACTGTGCAATAGTAAATATACGTACCAGCTTTATCGAAAGTATGTTCAAAGGTTTGATTTGCGTTTAATAATCCAGAATCGAATTGCTTTCCCCTGTCAGCACTGCCTTCTAGTCCTGATGTCACAGTATGAACCTCTACATCTGCATTTATCCATCTTACTTTATTCCCACTTTCAATGATGATAGAACCGGGTATATATGGTTCTTTAACCTCGTCTCCTATGATTTTCACTTCTGTTATGTTTGAAGCGGTGGATGTGCTAGTTGTTGGTACAGTAGTAGAATTCGTTCCAGATGGTCTTGTTTGTATGGCTGACTCACCAGCAAGTAGAGTTTCAGCTTTATCCAAGTTTGAGTTTATCTTATTTATTAATTGCTGAATATTTTCTATTGGTAATTTATCTTTTATAACTTGCCTTAATTGCTCCCTTAGCATTATCTCCGTGTCATTCCTTAATGCATTATCATGTCTATCTAGTGGTACTTCGAGAAATTCAAAGTTATCCAAATATGCACTTGAAGCAAGTCCTTGAGCACCTGTAAAGTTTTGGTTTCTATATTCGTTTATAGTTTGGTTTAATAAAGATGTGATTTTGGAGATTATTTCTGCAGCTGTCTTGTTCTGCTGCTCCTGCGCAAAAGCCATCTTTGAAGTAATTGGTGCATTGAAAATTGGTGCTGTTGATTGTAGTTGTAGTACCAATGCTATAGTAAGCAAAGATGTACCAGACAAGAATACAAGTTTAGTCTTATTCAGACTTTTTCTTACCTGTAGATTCATAGTTAGGTTAGCCTAATTGCGGTGCATTATTTATATCTAATCTAGATTCTCTACATTGAGAATAGCTTAAATTAAGACTTTTACACTATCTGAAGAACAAACCTTCTTAGTATACAACTAAAAAAGTTTAACATGCGAAATCAGAAGTGGCTGGAGGTTACAACACAGGATTTGCTAGAGGAGTACAAGAAGCAAATGCGGCAATAAACCAATTTGATAAAGGGTCACTTAAGTCAATAGATGCGGATAAACCACCATCATGTCCATTAGCTGACAAACAAGATAATTATTGTGATGGATGGAAAGACGGGTGGAGACAGACAGTATTAGACAGACTGGATTAATTTTTTATTTCTCTGTCTTTTAACTCATATTTTATATTCAAGGGGAGCCGTATTGCCCAGAATTCTAAATCCAGGCTCTGTGTTTCTTCTCTGCGAAAGTAACGCTTATAGCTAAGTACTATTAGATATATAGGTATGGTTAGTACAACTGCTGCAGATCGAACAGAAAAACTAGGAATTACCTTACCAATATCGCTGTTAAAGCAAATTGATAATAAGCGTGGAGATATTCCTAGAAGCACATTCATCAGAAGAGCTATTGAGAATTACCTGTGATGAATTATGTTTAGCTTTCTTAAAAGACATAGACCGCAAGAGCAGTTGTATGAGCCTGAATTAACTGTAAGAGAACGATCGTTCGGCAAGGATATAAGAGATGTTTTGAAAATTGCCAAGTTATGCAATCCATCCGATGGGGAAGATGACATAAACCGTCTGATATCGATACATCAGAAGTATCGTAAGACTGGTCTAGAGTATAATTAGTCTTGTTCCCGAATATCGTCGTAGCCGCCTCCGCAAATTTGGATTTTGCACTAACTAAGTACTAGTATCTGGGAACATTAACAATAAACAAAAGATTGTAGTTGATGACGTTTCACTTTAATGCTATGTGTATTATAATGAAGAATTAGTCTCTATGTCTCCTGGAATCATGTGATGCTCCTAGACCTGTCAAAGTACCAGTATAATCACCTGTAACCTCTTCTACGAAGTCAAAGTCATCTAACCGTTTGAGAATATCCAGTGTCAGCCTCATATTTGTCACATAATGAGTACCTTTGTCATATATTGCTGGGACAAAGCCTGTAGTTTCAGTTATATGTTGTTTACACCAGTCTGAGTTTGTACCTGGCTTGGTAAATACTTCCACCATGTAAAATGGTGCACGTTCAGATTTTTGCTCTTCTCGTAATAAAAGATCATTAAGAAGTACTGGATCTACTTTTGGAAGATATGTGCTATACATTGTTTCCAGACCATGAAAGACATTTCTTAATTCTTGTATTTCCTCAGACATTCTAGTATAATCGACCTCCACGTGTTTGAGGTGCGATCAATATTGTCTTTATTTCCTTGAATAGACATGGCTTTATCTTACCGTCATGTTTAATTTTGCATGTAGCAAAATGCCATGCGACCTCAAGCGATAGATATGTGATAGCAAATCCGACAATTACATACAGAAGGTTTTCAATCATATCTGTATAATAGATAGTGTTGTTAATTAGCTTGAGTAAAAATGGTGTGTTATTACTCAGAATAACGTATTATTTCTTATGAATGAATGTTTGACTTGCACCGCTTTGGCAAATGACACATACCGCTCATATTCTACTTTCTTTTTGAACTATCCACTGCATCCATTATTACCTGGGTAGCATGAGCACCAAAGTTAGTCTTACAATAATTCTCATTTCTTAGCTTTGAATCAAGTTTATCTGTCTTTATTAGCTCCGATACTCTATTTACAGCAGCAAGATAATTCATTCCCGATGCCCAACTAAATATAACTGTACAATTTTCCACAAACGCTACCTTTCGCGTTAGTTATTTGAAACAAGTATATCTTTGATTTCTTGATTGTCTATTAGCGAATCTATAATCCTGTCGCGTTCTTCTATAGGTAATTCATTGTTCCCTGCAGACGCCATCATAACAGTGTCGATTGCCTTGAATTTCCAATGGAATTTGATTGTGGTTTCAATTTTTAACAGCATGCTAAAAATTACCTTACCAAAGGAAGTGAGACTGTACTTACCATTAGTCCTTCTCACCATATGCACTTCAGTTAACCTTTCCATGTTTGAATAGTATTGTTTACGAGTAAGTTTTAACTTCGTTATAAGGATGCTACTGCAAT
>JBKOWU010000271.1:0-12263 GCA_046724555.1 Thermoproteota archaeon
TAATAGATGTCCACGCTGCGGGAAAGGTCCAATGGTTACTGATAATTCCAGCGGTGAGATGTTTTGTGGAAATTGTGGATTTGTAGTAACTGAAAGAATTGAAGAAATGGGCCCTGAATGGCGTGCATTCTCAAAGGAGGAGCACGAGGATAGAAGCCGGGCAGGAATCCCGACGTCTCTTGCTATGCATGACATGGGACTTGCTACGATCATTGGACCTGTTGATAAAGATGCTTCAGGGAAACCGTTGTCTGCATCGATGAAAAGTACCATAGAAAGACTAAGAACTTGGGACAGTAGGAGTCAAGTTCATGAGCCAGTAGATCGCAACTTTAGACAGGCATTCAGTGAGCTAGACAGATTAAAAGATAAACTCGCAGTAGGAGACGCCGTTATTGAAAAAGCTGCCTATGTGTATAGGAAGGCTCTTGAGAAGGGATTAGTTAGAGGGAGATCGATTTCCGCATTAGTAGCTGCTGCGTTGTATGCTGCGTGCAGGGACACAGAAACACCAAGAACACTTAAGGATATAGCTAATGCTAGCAACATTAAGAAAAAGGATGTCGCAAGATGCTACAGATTACTAATAAGAGAGTTGGATCTAAAAATGCCAGTGGTAGATCCCGTGAAATGTGTTGCTAGGATTGCAAGCAAAGCTGGACTATCAGAAAAAACTAAGCGCAAGGCACTTGAAATATTAAAGAAAGCTGAAGAAGGGAAGATCTCTGCCGGAAAGGATCCAATGGGCTTGGCTGCTGCCGCGTTATATGTAGCTTGTGTAATGAATGGAGAGAACAAAACACAAAAGGATGTTGCAGAAGCAGCAGGTGTAACTGAAGTTACCATCAGGAACAGGTACAAAGGATTAAAGATGCATCTGAAGCTGTAGATTACCAATCTTAGTCTTCTGTGTAGTGGATCTTTTTTTTAGTCTCATCTCTTTATCAATATCCTAGCTCCACTACTGATCATTCCATGGATCTATCGATCTTTACAGTGCATCACGGAGAAATTTTGCAGAAAATATAGAACAAATAATTAATCCATGGTGCTTTGGCAATACCATGAACAATGTGAACAGATATCAAGGTCTTTGGTCACCCTAGGTCGTAAATTTCATGTACCTTATATCATGAGACCAGTCACTGGATCTCGATAGCAGATTCATTAAATCCCATCTTAATCAGATAGCCTTTAACATCATCTTTATGATCGCCTTGTAGCATTATGAAACCATCCTTTGCAGTTCCTCCACAAGCAAATTTGCTTTTCAAATCTTTGACAATATGTTGAATATCGCTCAGTTTAGGATCGATACCTTCAATCATCGTTGTCGTCTTAGAAAATCTCCTGGTTTCTAAACGGACAACAATTCTTGCGTCTTCTTTATCTAATTCTCCACAAGCACACAAATCATCTGGCAGACCACACTTTTTACATATAACCGCCATCTTTTAGTAAGCTGATCTTCTAATATCCTCTTATTAAGCCTTGCCTGCTTTGGATATTTATGCACAACAGAAGAAGGTTTAGTGATTATTATATTTTATATAGCAAATAATTCTCTAACACTAGGAAAAAAGAGTGCCAAGATGGCTTGAGCGCATGTGCTAACCTGCAATATTGTTTATGAGCATATTGTATCCGGAACTACAATAGTCCAATCAGTATGGTTATATCATTAATGTATCGAACAGAATATATTTAAGATTATCAAGTAGCTAAGTACAAAAATGAGCAGCAAAAAGAAAAATGCTCCTTTACCGGCCTCTAGCGCTGGACTATTGAGATTCTTTGAAGATGAGACAAGAGGAGTTAAAGTTAAGCCCGAAATCGTATTGGGCATTGCTGGAGGCCTAATAGGAATATCAGTCCTAATTAGAATTCTGTTTCCTGTTTAATCAATGTGTTAAATGTTTAGAGATAGACCCGACAGTGTATCCAACATTCACAGGCGCTGGTCATTTACAAGAATAAACCCCTCGTCTTACAAAGTTTCATATCTAGTATACTTATCCTCAGGTGCAGCAATTATAGCTCTCCAACCTAGCTATGGAATTTTTGAGAATCAAGCAAATTTTTTGCGATCGCTGTTGCTTGGAATGATATTGCTTACGGGTACGATTTTTCTTGATTTTTTTGTTCTTCATGGATCTCCTCTTAATAAAATTTCAAAAGTTCTCCATGTGTCCGCTTTTGCGAATCTTCTCTGGTTACTCATAGTTTCTGCGGGAGCACTATCTGACGTAGTTTTTTCTAAAAATGGACAATCAGTTAATTACTTTTTCGAAGGTATGTCAATAGCCATTGGCCTCCGTATCGGTATATTTACATCTGTCTTCGGGGCAAAGCTTCATAGGGCTATAGCTGCTTCAGTTATACAGCCATTAATTTTTTTATTTGTTTTCGAAAATTCCCCCTTTTTTCGTCATGTTTACATACCACACGCAGTTGGAATTGCGTTTGGCCTAACGCTCATAGCAATCGCTGTAATCTGGACAATAATCGCGGATAGGTCAGGAAGGCCAAGAGTTCAGAGCACATTTAGACTCCTACAGGCATTTCTTGCTGCTTGGACTGAAAATAAGACAGACGACATGGAGAGAATCGCAGAGGAAAAATCGTACGACCACATGATTTCCACATATATTATGAGGCTTAAACCTGAAAGGTCCAAACAAGTCTCGATTGTTCTGCCTCAGGTCCATCCTGGGCCATTTAGCCCAATTGGCGGGAGTAACCTACCTTACGTTCTGTATGCTTTCTTTTGTAAAACTGCGCTAGTGCTGCACAGTGTGACCGATCACTCATTTAACATACCTTCTAAAAAAGAGCTTGAGAAATATATTGCAACACTATCAAAGTATACAACGCTAGAAGTAGGTAATACTTGTAGCATACCAGTGGGAGTAAGAGTTGGCGAATGCAGTGTAACAGGAATTGCTTTTGGCAAAGTAGTTATAGCTATCCTTTCGATGGCTCCCAAGGGCATGGAAGACGTGCCTGAAATGGTGGGAAGAGAAATACAACAGTATGCTTCACAACTAGGAATTAAACAGATTCTCGTTGTAGACAGCCACAATGCAATGGGCAATGTCATAGGAGATTATGAGAATAATAATTTGGTATCAGCTGCGAAGCAATGTTTGGAAAAACTTAAGCAAGCAGAACAATATAAATTCAAAATAGGTTTTGCTAGTTCCGATGGCAGTTATCCCAACCTATCAATAGCGGCCGATCTCGGCCAAGGTGGACTTGCAGTATTAATCATTGAAGTAAAGAAGAAAACGTATGCATTTGGTTGGGCAGATTCGAATAATATGGAGAATGGTCTCCGAGAATACATCATTAATGAACTAAATACCAAGGGAATAGAAATGCTTGAAATCTGTACATCTGATACACATTCTACCTCAGGCAAGAGGATACGTCAGGGCTACTATCCATTAGGTACTATCAGTACTCACAGTGAAATAGCAAATATGCTTTTTGATATGTCAAATAGATCTATAGTTACTGCCTGTATGTCTAATTTTGAGCTCCTACTAGCCAAATCGAAGATCAAAGTCATGGGAAAAGATCAATTCAATGATTATTCTTGTGCCCTTGACAAATCGATGAACATCACAAAAGTTTTTCTCCTGATAACCATAGCAATAGTTTTGTCTATGCTAATAATAAGCTGAATAAGGACGTGATAACCCCTAAACGGCCCGTTCATTCATTAGTGGATGGGGAGAGATTTGAACTCTCGACCACCTGTGTGTGAGACAGGTATCCTAACCAGGCTAGACTACCCATCCAGACGTCAATAGCAACCACCCTAAGCTCCTAAAGTATTTACGCTTTCAGATAATAGTATTGTTCTTTGTACGTGGTACATGATGTATATATAAAAACAAATGGCACTAAAGTTGTGTATTTGGACATTTTGACAAGTTTGAATAACACTTGGACATGAATAGAGCATCTTTAAATGGAGTGCATCCATCATTTGCGAATTGAATATTGGAAAATAAAACACCAGTTCGTAGTTGCGTGCTACTCATACTAATTAACAATGGGTATCTTATATTGCAAAATATGGTAATTAGTGTCATGATTCAATAAGTAAAACTATTTAATAAAACAGCATTGACCCCTATATGCTTCTTACACACCACGTAATTTACACATCTGCATACATAGAAAACTCATGCGGATGAGGTCTTACTGCAACTTCATTGTGCTCTTTGGATTCGTACTCGATTATCATGTCAATAGTCGTGTCCCCTAATATTTCCTTCAAGAACAATCTGTCGCTGCTTAACTCTTCATATGCCTCCCTTAGACTTCCAGGTAATTGCTTAATTCCAAGTTCTCTTCTTCGCGAGGCACTCATCTTGAAAATATCTTCATCGACTGGATCAGTTATGGGTGTTTTCTTTTTAACCCCATCTAGTCCTGCTGCAATAATGGCAGAGAACGCAAGGTAAGGGTTACACGAGGGATCGGGAGCCCTGAACTCGATCCTTTTCATCCCTGCAAACTGCTGGCCCCTAAAATGGTGTGGGATCCTTATTATCGCAGACCTGTTACCGGTACTCCATGCTATGTAAACAGGGGCTTCGTATCCAGGCACAAGCCGCCTGTATGAATTCGTTGTGGGAGCCACTATGGCTGCTAAAGCATATGCGTGGTCTATAATTCCCCCACCAAAATAACGAGCAAGTTGTGATATTTCTGCATATTTGTCACTAGAATCAAAGAATAAGTTCTTGTTATCTTTCCATAGGCTTACATTGACGTGCATGCCTGATCCATTATCAAGGGCAATAGGTTTTGGCATCATTGTAGCAACCATATTATGTTTTTTCGCTATGTTCTTGACGATGTACTTGTAGCTCTGTACAGAGTCTGCTGCATTAACTAATGTGTCGAATCTGATGTCTATTTCACATTGACCTGCAGTTGCGACCTCGTGATGGTGAGCGTCGCAAACGATTCCAAAGTTATTGCTTAAAACATCTACGCACTCATTACGATAATCCATAAGCGTATCACCAGGCGCACTTGGAAGATATCCTTCCTTTAACCTTAATGCATACCCACCTCCCTCAGTGGACCATGGCGCTTCCCTAGATGTTATTCTGTAGCTCTGACTATGATACGGAGTCATAGTGTTAACCTCAAGTTTATCAAAAACAAAAAATTCAACCTCTGGTCCCCAATATGAAGCGTCATAGCCCTGTTCATGAACATGTTGAGAAGCCCTTCTAGCGATTCCTCGTGGATCTCTAGGGAAAGATTCTCTTGTAGAACCGCCGGTTAGCACGTCACATATCAATCTTACGGTAGGGTCCTTTTCAATCCAAGGCACAATAGCATAGGTAGAGGGGTCTGGTTTAATTATTAAGTCCGATTCATGAATTTCAGTGAAACCACGAATTGAGGAACCGTCTAACTTGGGCAGACCAATGCTAAAGTCTTGCTTGTAAAACATGTTGGCCGCCATAGTTGTATGATGAAACCTTCCGGTTAGGTCGGTAAACTGTAAATCAATAAACTTTATCTGATCATTCTTTAACTTTTGCATAACTTCGTCAGAGGTAAATGCTAGAGGCTCGATTTTACCATCAATCACTTTATAAGGCAACTAAGAGATCTTTTTGATCGAATACTATAATTTAAGCTTATCAATTCTTGAAGGTACAAGGAACAGTGTACGCAAGGGTGGAGAAATAGAATGGTTACACCAATTAGAAAGGAGGACATGGAACAATATAAACAAAACAATGTTAATGACAGTATTGCTACCAAGTCAGTAACAATAAAAGAAGTATACAGTTTATTATTAAAGGAAGTCCAGATGCCCACTTTGCAGTCCATACCCTTTGACATCTATAAATCAGTCGCAGCTACTTTGGAAAACCTAAGAGAACAAGAGTATGAGGGATTGAACGCAGATCTTCGAGATAGAATAGTGAATATTATATCTCAATGTGTCATTCTTTTACTTGATATTCGTCAATGGAAACTTCTAGAGCAACTTCAAGAGGCCGAGACGTCATCGTTACGTTGGACAATATTACCAGCTGTAGATTATTCAAAGCTCACTAATGAAGAGAAGTATATATTGGATGCGCAAAGGGAGTTTAATATGAGAAAAAAATCTGTACTAGCCGCTACTCTACAGGGGAGACCGAAAGTGCTTGAATCCATTTCATCAAGAATTCTTTCTAAACAGACGGTTGTAAGATTCATCAAACCAATGGAGCAATTTATAGGAGTGAACATGACGAAATATGGTCCATACCATGAGGAAGACGTCGCAGTACTACCATTTGAAAATGCACGATCTCTAATGGAAAATGGAATAGCAGAAGAATTAGAGGTTAAGGTGGGCTCTTGAGATATCGGTTAAAGGCCATAGGAAGGTTTAAAAACTATTTTTAAGAATAGTGAGTACGTATAAAAAGAATCCATTTGACTCATAACGGAATAGATATTGATCAGTATATTCTCCTTACTCTGTATCCAACTATTATAATTTTTGGACTTGGCTTCGCAGGAAAGAAGAAAAAATTGCGTCAGTCATCCACATATTTGTTGCAAGCATTAACATGCATTATATTTTCAATAGCCTATTTTTTGTTAGTACCAAATGGCGCAGCGCAGGGGTTGGCAATAGTACTTGCTTTATTTGGTATATTGTTATTGTTTGTGGCAAGGAAATACACCATATATCCAGAAAGTGAACAGGAGAGTCACACTACAGCGAACTCAGGTCTTTAAGTCGAATTTCCAATAATAATGTGTGATCCTAATATTCTTGTCTACCAAATGTGACATGCATCAATAGCATAAAACATATAAGCACAACGAGATCGTATCCACCAACCGTTAATTTGTTTCCGATCTAAGGAACATAGAGGCTCAGATGCCACGCACCGATTAGCATGAGAGATATTAGATAAAAACCTGACTAGCCAAGTTTTGTCATTGCTTTAGAACATGATCCTGTGGCTCCTGATTAATAGAAGATGTCCATGGTTTCAACAAGAAGGGATCTAGTTTTACCAATTCTATGATACCAGTGTTTAGCAATTGTGCTACATCTTCAGCATAGTCGTTAAGTACTACTATTCGTTTTATCCCTACACTAAGGGACATTTTACTGCATTCAATACAAGGGGAGAATGTTGAGTATAGTGTAGCATCTTTTGTGGTTCCGGCATTCCCAAATAACGCGCACTGCATCATAGCGTTCGCTTCAGCGTGCATACATAAACATCTATCGAGACTTTCACCGGACTTTAAGTCGCCTCTAATTCTTGCCACACATCGAGCACATCCACCGTCAAAGCAGTTTTTGATGCCGGACGGAGTACCATTATATCCAGTCGCTATTTGTCTGTTGTCCTTTACTATTACTGCACCAACATGTCTTGTGATACAATTTGAACGAAGTTTAGCCACTTCTGCCTGAAGCATAAAATAAATATCCCAATTTGGTCTTTGCATTCCAATATTAACAAAATAACCATTGTTATAAAAGTAGTTAATCTATCGTGCACATTTGTACTATTTTCGTCTCTTATGGGCCCATAAAATATATGACCTACATACATAGAGGCTAAAAATTATAGAGCAGATTAAATGATATCACGAGTACAGAGTTTAATCATGAAAAGCTAATAAGTATGGTACTAACATAGAGTTTTGGTTACATTGTCGCAGCAGTATGCGCATCCCGAAATACTAGTAGATACAGACTGGGTAGAAGATCATACTCAAGACCCAAATGTCCGCACAGCCGAAGTTGATTATGATCCAAAATCCAATTACATGATGGGTCATGTACCTGGTGCAGTACTATTTGACTGGAAACAGGACATTAATGATCCCATAAGCAGGAACATCTTATCAAAAGAGGCATGTGAAAAGTTACTACGAAAGGTCGGAGTTAACAATGACACGGTTATGATACTATATGGTGACTTTAATAATTGGTTTGCTGCTTTTGCATTTTGGGTTTTTAAGTATTATGGGTTTAAAGATGTGAGGATTATGAATGGAGGCAGAAAGAAATGGCTACTGGAAGACAGAAAATTGACAAAGGATATTCCATCTTATCCCGAGGGAAACTTTAGTGCTTCTGAGCCAAATAAAAATATTCGTGTATTTCTCAATGATGTCAAGGAAGCGCTACATAAATCAGATAAGGCGCTCGTTGATGTCCGAAGTGCAAAAGAATTCACAGGTGAGATCTTGGCTCCGCCAGAATATCCAACAGAGCATGCTCAAAGAGGAGGACACATACCAGGAGCAGCCAATATTCCGTGGAGTCAGGCAGTAAATGATGATGATGGAACCTTTAAATCTGCAGAGGATTTGAAGAAACTTTATGAAGCAAAGCGCATTACTCCAGATAAAGAGATCATCGCCTACTGCAGAATAGGTGAAAGATCTTCACACACGTGGCTTGTTCTAAAATATTTGCTGGGCTATCCTAAAGTTAAAAATTATGACGGATCATGGACTGAATGGGGAAATATGATCGGAAATGATATAGAAATATGATCATTGTTCAATGCGGTTCTTTTAAGTAGAAAAGCCTTCGCAGTACCAGAATATACAGGGTCTATAATGGATGGTTCTCTTTCTACCGTGGTGAGTATAGGTTGAGAGCAAACAACCACAAAACACGTCGAATTTGTCGCTATAACAGCTTTTCTGAGGATGTCTTTTTATTTCTATATCTTTATCAGCACTGAATGGCTAATGAATTTCATTTGCGAGCATCTATCAGCTATAAGGTGTTAAAGGCATTTACCAATTTGTCATTTATTGCCCAAAGGAGCTCGCAAAACAAAAATACAAACAGAGCAAGCCATATGCCAAGCCAAGTAAAGTACTTTGGAGAATAATTTTTTGTAATGATTCTCATCATTACATGGCAATTATTTTGTGTGATGAGCGCTAGATTATGTTACTTGAAGCTGAGCAGTATGTGAGTACAAAAACCTTGGCGGCAAAGGGACTATGTTTTTGAGGCTATTAATTACATATCATTATCTTAAGAAAGATTATAAGCAGGCTTCATTACAAATTGGTTGTGGATTTTCCAGATCTACTTATGTTTTCAGTTCTAGGTACGATTTTAATTGCTAGCTTTACATCTCAGGCTTTAGCAAACCAAATGACAGGAATTCTGGTGCCAACACGCGATGACGCGAACCCTGTTTTTACTGGCGTCAGGTTTATCACTCTTAAGTATCAACCTGGAAGCCCTATGTCTAAAATGCTCAATGGAAAAAGCGAGCATATTACCTTTAACTTAAAGGGAACAGAATCTGGAATGTCTAATGTAATATCAGCATTTAACCAGGCCATTGCTACACAAAAGAAAAGCCCTGTAAGAGTTCTAAATGCGAGCCTTTCTTACTCTGCGGACATTATTGGGCAACCAGATACTGCCCAGCTTTCTTATAAGGTGGATTTCAAGCCCACGATTTCTAAATATGTTCTTGACCCTAATTCGCCTCAGGGAATAGTAATTGATTTGGATTGGCGCAGTGTAGTGATTAATGGTCCATTAGTAGTCGATGCACCTAAATATGGTAATATAAATATCAACTATCCAATTGGCGCACTCCAAGTTACTAATGCGGACCTAGCACAAAAGTTTTTGAACTCGCAAGCAGGTGCGATTATGAGAGAGCCTTTGCTTAATTTCCAGACTCTAGGTACGCCCATGGATAGATGGCATTTCCTTTTTGACCCTACTGGTAGTGTAGCTGGTGCAGCAGGGTCAGGTTATGTGGAACAAGGAGGAGCTAAGGCTGTCTCTGTTTATTCTCTGGGCGAGAGCAGTTTTAGGGAAGGCACATTTAGTGAACAGGTAAGAGATGCAACTGCAACAATTGATAATACTCAGGTTTCAGTTCGTTCGTCAACTCCACCACCTAGTGCGCAGCTACAAATAGCTGGCTTCTCCAAAATTCAAAAATCAGGAGATAGCGAACTTGCATTTGTTTCGGCGCAAGCTCCAGCTGGAACAGTGACTGCTACAGGAGGCTTTCCATTACAAGTATTGCTTGTCTTGGGTGGAATGATGGGTGCAGTGGCTGTTTTCGTCCTTGTCAAGGCACGGAAATGATGAGTTTATTATTTCCTATCGTTAGATCAATTCAAAAATAAAGATCTGTGAGCAAACTAGGGTGTGAAACCGATCTACCTTGGTATATTTGTATACCCATCGCTGTAGCTCTGATATAAAACAAGACTTGTTGACCCTAATACAAAACATTTGTTACTTTAGATAGGATTTTGCAGAAGATCGACTTCTCAAATTCCCCTCGGATCGTAAGTAGGAACCAGCGTCTACCAAAGTAAGAATTGTGCATTTTCCATGACGCTGTAATAATTCTCCAGATACCTTTGTTCTCCCTACCCCAAGAGGTTCATTTTTAGTATTCAAAAGAATTACAATTTCGTTCTCTCTAATCATCTCACTAGTTTTGATGATTGACTGACCAAAAATATCTCTTCCATATAGAATTAGATTTTGACATGTTTCATTGACGATCACATGTGGAAAATTTTTGCTGATCCTAGCTATAAGATCTGCTCCCTGCATAGTCGGTGTGAATTTTTTTTTAATTCGCCAATCTTTAGTCCTGCGTAATATGGTTGCCTCTGACAAATAATGCCTTCTAACGAACTAGATAAAAGCAAAACTTCTTTTATTTTATAGTATCCCAAGTCGTTCAAAACAAGCGCATTCTGTTCTGCAAATTCAAAAATGCCCCACTTATCAAATGCCCTTTTCAGAACGGTCAATTCTTTTCTGTCTGGCTTTCTGTACATGGAAGTCTCTAGTTATTGATTCTCACTTTTGCTATATAAAATCCAAGCGTATCATGGATATGTGGATATAGACGCTTTGTCTTTTTTATGTCATCATGAAATCTAATTTCTCCGAATTTTGTAAGACCGTTCATTCCATATTCTATAGGCTCAATTTTAATATCGAATCTACCTAAGAGCGAATTTATGATATTTTCATTTTCCTCAGGAGCAAAAGAACAAGTTGAGTACACTAGCAACCCACCTGGTCTTACAACCTTGACTGCAGCTTCTATTAGTGCCGTCTGATATGAAACACAGTGTTCTATGTCGTGTGTTGTATGACTTGTTTTCCTGCTCTTGTCTCTCATGATTACGCCCTCGCAACTACATGGTGCATCTAATAATACACGATCAAACTTTATATTCAAGTCCGTAACATGCCTACTATCCATTCTATATATACAACAATTCATTACTCCACATCTGGCTATGTTAAACTTCAAGGAATTTATTCTTGCTGAATTTATATCTATTGCAATAATGCATCCACTGTTTTTCATCTTCTGAGCTACAAATGTAGTTTTCCCACCGGGGGCAGAAGCCATGTCTAAAATTGTCTGATTCTCACGCACATCTAACGCTTGTACTGCGACACAAGAGCTCAGATCTTGTATATAGTAATAACCCAACAAGTACTCTGTAGTGGCGCCTACAGGGAAAGAAGATTTTTCTATAGCAAAAACATCTTGTATCCATGTCTGTTTGAGTTGAAATCCTTTGGAAGTAAGCTTTCTCTCAAGATCTGCACTGCTTATTTTTATGGTATTAGTTCTTATATACTGCTTAGGTTGTCCGTCCATAGTCTGCAAAAATCTGTTTATATCTGGAACATATTCTATAAATCTGCTGATTAACCACTCGTCATAGCCAAAAGCCTTTGCAAGTTTAGCAGATTCTGATGTCCTTGGGAAAACTACGGTCTTCATATCAATATTTACTCTGATTTATTATTCTTATTCCTAGGAAATTTTCTATGACATTGTACTGATCATATATATGAATGTATATCTTTGAAATTAGAATCTAATTATCCATATATTTATCGCTTTCCTGATCATCGCGACTCTAGTTAGGAAACGCATTTTTTGCTGAGTCTATAATTCGTTAACAATTATCAGTTATTGGCTCAGTTGAAATTATTATTGGGCTGAGAATATCAGGAATAATCCATTTTGGAATATGAAGAGTTCTCATAAGCAATATTTCATTGCATACGAGAACAACCAATCATGTGCTAGTAGTAACCCTCCTTCTGTTTTAAGTGGGATTTCGCTAAGCAGCCAACCTGAGCAAGTGCAGGACTTACGCTCTGTTTGGCCTTACTCCACTCGGGTCGACAGTTTCATTCCAGTATAAGAAATCTCAGGCTA
>JBKOWU010000070.1:0-3494 GCA_046724555.1 Thermoproteota archaeon
CATACCTGAATATAATGCTCCTACAAGATACATTAAGGCTGTAACAATATCGCCTGTAAGTGGGAGAAATATCACTGCCTTTATTATAATGAAAGGACGAAGCAACTTTAAACCAAGTGTTACATAATATACTATTGCTATACCCAACGGTCGTCTCCAAAATATTCCACCTGTTGCAAATAAGCTTCTAATAAAGCTCTTTCGCCAACGAATTTGCTGCCTTAAAAGTGAAGGTAAAGTAGTAGGTACTCCTGCGTTTACCCTCACACTCGGGCTATATACTAACTTCCATGCTGCACGTTGACCTTTCCTTGGATTCTTTACATCAGGATCAGAGGAAGATTTCATTGTATTAATATCATCTTTTCCGGTTTGCAAAAGTGTAGGCATAGTGTTATTATTAGTAGTACTGTGATTATTATTAGCAGCTGACGAATTGTTATTTTTCAATATATCGGAGGGTTTTGCCCCAAGCACATATGCCGTTAAACGTCTATCTGTGCAAAATTTAAAATTCTCCATTCCTAAGAATCTGTCATGGGCCCATGCATGAATATGTGGGGCAACAGCTTCCCTTCTAAATATAGATAGGGCTCCTGAGCAGCAAGTAAGAGATGAAAATGATGTTTCTGCGCCCTTGAGAATTCTGAACTGTCCATCGAACCATACATCCTGTATCTTCTCTAGTAAATTACCTTTCTCAGCATTTCGAATTCTTGCATGACCAGTTACAGCACCTATTCTTCTATCGGATTTGAAAATCTTTACTGCCTTTTCAACTGCGTCAGTATATAAATCGCAATCACTATCCATAAATAGAAAGATATCGCCCTTAGCGATCTGACAGCCGGCTTCTGTTGCTTGCTTTTTGCCTACACTCTTGGATAGGTGAATAATTTTTATATTTGGTTCTGCCCTTCTCATCTCGTCTAATATTTCAGATGTTTTATCTGTACTGCCATCATTGATAATGATAATTTCTTTTTTTGAGTAGGTTGAATTAATACATGATTGCACACAGTTTCTGATATTATCTTCCTCATTTTTTACTGGTACTATCATTGAAACAAGTGGTTTGTTATCCTCTGAAAGAACTATATTCTCGGCATAAAGATAAGGATCTCTAAATCTCATAAAGGAATTAAAGAAATAATAAAAAATAATAAAGCTTGTTAAGAAACTATAGATGCCTACTGTAAAATCTACTATGAATAAAAGCAAGTAAAGCTTAATCGCAAGTACACTGCCTATCCCAGCTAGAATAAAATACCTTACTAACCATCTCTTTTTATCCATTTCTGCAAATCGATCAATTTTTTGCTGATGTTGAAAAGTCAAAAATACAATTGACCTCCACGTAGATAAATATTTATTAATTTAATGTTCGTCATATCATCATTCCTATATTCTATTGGGCTATATATTATAACAATTCGTTCTTATTAATATTATATTCCTAACAATGAAATTAAATTTTGTATATGTAAAATAGTAGAAAAAATAATGAGTAAGGAAATAGAATATATTATGAGCTATTTTATATTTTATATACCCTGCTACATACAAAAATAGTAGCAACTTATTAATACAGCATACGTAACATATAATCAGGGTACTTTCTCTACTAATGAGCCTATTTGTTTCATATGTACATCGGAGTCGAGTATTATGTCTATGAATTCCCAAACATCCCATTCTACCTCTTCTTCAATTTCTGGCCAATCATCTACAGACATAAAGTCGTCATTCTTAAAGTATGGGGGAGTTAATAATCCCATAATCTCAGAGTTCATCTCATCAGTACCAACTAGTTTTGTAGATATAGTCAATCGCGTGTTGGATATGTATACATACCCTAGCTCCCACACGAATGACTTTATCTTAAACAATAGAATAAAGCTACAAAAATGCATTAGAAAATTCCATTTGGATGCAGATACAATGACTATGAATGTAAATAACAAAATTGCGTTATTAGGCGACCCAAGAACAAAGTTATTCGTTTCTATACACCAACCCAATCTCTTTGCTTATAGCGGTGTATTCAAAAAAATTGTGCTGCTTCAATCTGTCAAAGATGTAATAGAAAAACAAGAAGAGGAAAAAAATCCTAACATGAAAATTGTTAATTTTTTCCTTATTGTAGACCATGATTTTATAGAGGATATTTGGATTCGTATTGCACAGCTGCCGAGCATCAAACATTCTCTGGGAAGACTTGAACTCCGGTTACCTGTTAGCGATTCAAAGAGATGGCAGATGGTATGCAATATGCCTCCACCAGGAAGAACGATTTTAGACCAATGGAAAAAACAGATAATGTCTTGGATAAAAAAGAATTCTTCATTATACGCAGTTTCGTCCCCATCGATTAAACTACGACTAATTGATAATTTTAATCAGTTCTGGGATGAGGTAGAGGTTTCATATCAAAAAGCAAGATCTTATTCAGATTTTAACTCTTTTCTGATGTCACAAATAGTGAACAAAATATGGGGTTATGATACTCTCTTTGTAAGACTTACAGATATATCTTCAGTTTTTGAAGATGGTTTCAAATATTTGATTTCTAATTTTGATCTATATTCTGATGCACTTAGAAAAGCTGAAGGTATGTTTTTGCGCCATGGTATAGATACTGGCGTAAGCTCAAGTTCATATCTAAACGCTCCTGTATGGGTCCATTGTAAATGTGGCAGTAAGGCGCCTGCAAAGATCTATGACAAACAAGCATCAGGAGGAGGAATAGAGGGACAAGATATAATGCTTAAGGGTATATGCATATCGTGTAAAAATGACATTCATGTAAATCTAGGCAAAAAATATACAATGGATCTTTTAAAAGAAGAAGAAGTTATTCATCAACTTTCTCCACGAGCAATTCCTATATTACTATTGCTTTCTAGAGATCTCGGAATTGCATGCTATGCATCTGGCACTGGTGGTAGCATGGATTATGCAGTGGTTGGTAGTATGGTCTTCAAAGCATTATCTGTTAATATTCCGCCGACTGTAATTTGGTCTTCAAAGGATATCTATTATGGCATTGGACAATCAGAGGCTTTAGAACTTGTACAACTAACTAAGCAATCTGATATTGTGCCTCATTTGAAATCGTTAAAAGAAAAAGAGGTTGAATATAGAAATAAAATAATTCCTATTATTGCAGAAAGAAACCATAGAATAAAATCAGGTGAATCTATTCAAACCCTGTTGGAAGATTTGTTTGAGTTAAAGGAGCAACAGCGAAAAATTCGTCGCGGTATAAAGATGACACAGAAAGCCAAAAACGCAGTAAGTATGAGTCCATGTTTTGTTGATTATGCTGTTAATTTTGGAGTCGCTAACACGGAAATGCAGTGGCGTGAGAACCTGTTAAATAATAACAATTTAGCTTTACCACTTATTATGAAAACAACAAAAGCAGTAATCAAAGAGCAGTAACAAACTACGTCATGGAACTTGTATAATCGTGAAAAAGCAAGGAATGGATA
>JBKOWU010000351.1:0-10002 GCA_046724555.1 Thermoproteota archaeon
TTAGTACTGCTAGGAGTACTATTACTGTCGCTAGCAGAGATCATAGATTCATTCTGTATATCATTATTAATTTGATCTTTTATTGTATTCGTTGGAGGCAAAAATGGAAACGACTGCTGCTGTTGCTGACTATGTGCTAAGTTAGGTAATAGCGGAGAGACAATAATTGCAAATAGTAGCATTATGATGGTAATTGTGATATAGAAATAACCTTTCTGCGTACTCATAAGCCAAAAGATGTGATAATAATGTATTTGTGCGTGAGCCAGCTATGTTAAGTGTTAAACAATGATAACAATCCTATTGCTATTAATGAAAGTATGAAGCATCTATCTTATATCAAAAAATAAATTGCTAGTCTAGGATCAGACACGCAGCAAACTATATTCTATGAAGCGCTATAATTGCAAATTTACTAAAAAGTCATAGACATGATACAGACTTTCAGGATCAGAACTAGAAATGTATTTCCATTTTGCTGGATCGAGATTAACCTCTCTAAAACTGTTCGATGCAACTGATGACTTTATAATATTATAAACATGCTCACCTACTAGCACCTGATTAGGCTTTGCTATGGATGCAATCTTCGAAGCCAAACTTATACTCGAACCTAATATGTCTAAATGAGCTTTCTCCAAACTCTTTCCATAAAGTACAACTAAAGCATGGCCATAAGCCATTCCTATTCTTACTGTAATTTCTGATAATTCATTTGCCTTTAACGCAGGATTAAGAATTTTTCCTATGATTTCCAGTATTGATCTTGAACAATTTAATGCATTCTTACATGCTTTAATTCGATCATTTTCTGCAGGAAACAATGCGATGACTGCATCACCTTCATATTTGAACACGTATCCACCATAAGCTTCTACGACAATACTTACTTCTTGCGCGAAGGTTTGTACGATCAAAGCAAATTTCTTTTCCGTTAGAGCTAAGCTCATTAGTGTAGAGTTATTGATATCTACAAACATGATCACAAGATTTGTTTTCTTGTTCACATGTGATCTAAGTAACCTTTTCGATTCTTGGGTTGACATATTAACCTGAATCCCCTTCTTTAGAGTCTTAGCCACCCTGGAACGAGTTTGCTTAAATGAAATCTTGTTAATGGAACTCAGCGGTCTTCTCATTGCTTTAGTACATCAGTTGTTGGTATGATTCTATTAGTTTTAATTCTTTATTGACCTCGACGTATTATCATGATGACAGTAAACTAGTTGTAGTGCATATTGGTAATCGCTATAAAAAGGCCAAAAATTGAACATAAACCTGCTTAATTTAATAGGTCTCCTACTACAAGAACGAAAAACCAAAATCTTTTGGGACAGTTAGAGTCAGTCATATACCGGACCTATTGATGCCATGCCACTACCAGAATAGGTGTCTCTTATTCTTTCCACAGTTTCTATGTCATTTATCATCTTGAGCATATCAAAGTTTATCTTATGTGCAACGACTATATGAGTTCCTCCATCATAGAATGCAGGTACCATGCCTGTTTCCTTAATTATTCTGTTTCTGATCTCATCTGTATTCTGGTTTGGTTTGATAAATACTTCAAGTGTGTATATAGGATACTTGTTGTTTGGTTCTGTCTTTTGGCGTAGCAGCAAATCAACAATTAGTCTTGGATCGACTTTTGCCAGATGCGTTTTCATAGATGTTTCAAATTCTTCAAATTTCTGCAAGATATCATTAACTTGACTCATATGTACATTTTTTAAATCTTGATGCACATATAATAAAGCGTTGTGGATAATGACTAATGCTATAAACTAATTTATATTTCAAGTTCAATCAGGCTACCATCCACTGCTGTCTTCAAAATGATAAAACTTCAAAGCTATCCTAAAAGCATCACATATATCATTATATGATGTAGATTCTTTATCCAGTGTTCCATAAACTAGATATAAACCATATTTATAGAAGCAGCAAGAGCTAATCAATCATACTTTTCTTGAAAGCGATAGAACTTTAGTGCCAACCTAAAAGCATCAAATATGTCGTTGTATGAGGTTGATTCTTTATCCAGAGTACCATCATTGTCCACAGCAGCCCTAAGTGAAGTAATTAATTTGTCAAATTTAGGATTGATTGCAATCCTCCTGGGTTCATTCCCAAGTATCAGTTTGTTTTTCGTCTTGACCATTTTTACTATACTCCCTTTTAATGAGATTGCTGCTGTTCTTTGTTCAAGACTTGTTGTCTTTTCTCCTTTATAGGTAAACACACTGGCGGTAGAACTCTCTCAAGATCCTTACGCATAGGTTCAAGCCATTTGGGCAAGGTTAAACGTGTGCCAAGTTCTTCTGCCTTTTCATCAATTGTAAATCCTGGTGGATTGGTAGCGATTTCAAAGAGTACTCCGCTTGGTTCGTGGAAATATACAGAATGAAAGTAGAGTCTGTCAATTACCGGAGTCGCATTTAGTCCAGCTTTGACTATATTTTTACGCAACACTTTTTGTTGTTCATCAGTGGGCGTGCGCCATGCAACATGATGTACTGACCCAATTCCTATAGCGGCCTGCCATGTATGAGGAAGACAAAGAACGTCAACAATATTGGCACCTCCTATATTTTCTTCTTCTTTTTGCTGATCAGAAGAAGACGATGAGATGGTGGGAATTTCATATCGAAAGCGACTCCCATCATGACGTGTAGGGACAAACCCAAGCTCGTCCATTAAAACAGAAGCAGTACGTTCATACCCTTCCTCTGATAGAGTCACAGAATAGAAACCTCTTATTGCATGTTCAATAGGAATTGGACCTTCTTTCCATACATTGGCAGTTCTATTTTCAGCAGAGTCATGAGCAACAAGTTCCAGCTCTAGTCCGTCTGGATCATGAAACGTTATTACTTGTTCATTTTCAAATCGTTCATACGGTCCTCGAAACTCTATTTTTTTGTCTTTAAATCTATCAATCCAGTAGTTTATAGAATTCTTAGGGATAAGAAAAGACACTGCAGATACCTCACCTGTTCCTCTATGTCCTTTGGGTATGTTTGGCCAATGAAAGAAAGTAAGAATTGTACCTGGACGTCCTAAATCGTCACCATAGTAAAGATGATAGGAAGTCGGATCATCCTGGTTTACTGTGAGTTTTACAAACCGAAGTCCCAAGTTACTGGTATAGAAGTCGATGTTTCTTTGAGGATCACTAGTTATAGCTGTAACATGGTGTATACCTAAGATACCTCTTTGATTATGGTCCTTCTCTTTTCTATTAGTTCTTTTAGCTATGTCTTGTGTTTGTTCCAACATTATTTTATTCTCCTCCAAACCATATTTTTGATTGTAAACCTTTCTGTCTGATTGTACATAAGTAATGATTTTGACATATATGCAAAATATACCAATTTTACTATTTATGTCCAGTAGTTATCTCAAACTAACTAGATTTTTAATTGTATAGTTGATTACTTTCAACTTATTGCCATAGTTAAATAATACTTTGGATAATTATCATCTGCTTCTATAATGGTCGCTAATCGGAGGAACATTTTGGTAACAGGTGCAACAGGTCAGCAGGGTGGTTCATTAGCTAGATTATTGCTTCAAAAAAACCATGAAGTACATGCACTTACACGAAATACTCAATCATCTGCAGCTCAAGACCTAAGGAATAGAGGAGCTAACATAGTAAAGGGAGACCTTGATGATTCTAATTCATTACAGCATGCAGTAAAAGATGTAGAATCAATATTTCTAATGGGAACGCCATTTGAAGATGGAACCAAAGGTGAAATTCGCAGAGGAAAATTGATGGCCGACATGGCCAAAGAGTACAACATTGAGCACCTAGTCTACAGTTCAGTTGCAAATGCCGATAAAAATACAGGTATTCCTCATTTTGAAAGCAAATACAAAATCGAGCAGCATATTAAAAATCTTGGAATTCCTCATACTATTATTGGTCCTACCTTTTTTATGGAAAACTTGCTTGGTCCAGGATTAGAGCAGGGTCAACTGGCTTTACCTTTATCTTCATCCAGTGTTCTACAACAAAGTGCTCTTGAAAACATTTCAGAATTTTCAGCTCTCATTCTTGAACGTCGTAAACCATTTTTAGGAAAGAGAATAGATATTGCATCTGATGAAGTTACGGCAGAGCAAGCTGCTGAAATTTTATCTGATGTATTAGGATACAAAATTAAGTATGTGCCTGTTCCATTACAGCAGGCCTATCAAGCAAATGAAGACATGGCTCGTATGTATGAATGGTATGAGAAAGTAGGAACTGGTATAGATATTACAAGTCTTCATCAAGAGTATCCTGAAGTCAACTGGCTTACCTTTAAGGATTGGACCAGATCAAAATTAAGATGAGAATACATGATATTATAATGGTAATAACACTCGTTACTGACATGTAAAACATAAAGTCCGGCCACGATAAGGATTGTGACGATTGGTCTCGATGCCGTTTGACATTTGAAGAAAGGCTACTGGATACTCTAGTACAAAAATAATCTTACCATGGATACTAACTCAAATTATGCTTCCTTGATAGAAGAATCTTTCACAGTTATTTATTTACAAACTTTTTATTTATTATCCACAGACTTTATGTTTACAAATTCAAGCATTCTGAACGTAGATATAATTCTCTGAAAGATAAAAAGCAATAAATAAAATAACATACCGGTCTTTTTTAGCACATGAGGGCAGCCATTTTTGAAAAACCTGGTTTGGAGAATCTAAGGGTCAAAGATAACATAGAACGACCAAGAATAAGCGATCATGATATACTGATAAAAGTCAAAATGGCTGGTATAAATCCGATAGACAGTTTTGTGGTTTCAGGAGCGCTGCCAAGAATAGATCCTCTGCCACACATACCAGGAGCTGAGTCAAGTGGTATAATAGAAGAAGTTGGAAGTCAAGTCAATAATGGTAATAATAATTTCAAAAAAGGGGATAGAGTAATTGTACACAACAAGGTTTTTGATGGAACTTGTGATATGTGTCTGAATGACTTAGATATGTTATGCAGAAATGGTGGATTGATTGGTGCAATTACTAATGGTGGTTTTGCAGAATATATTGCAGTGCCTCAAAAGAACGTGTTTAAAATACCTGATGATATAGATTGGGATTTGGCTGCTAGCTTACCAGTAACTTCTCTGACACCATATCATGCTTTAAAAGAAGCATCACTAAAAGTAAATGACTATCTTCTTATCTTTGGTGCCTCTGGAAATACTGGAATGGTAGCGGTACAGCTAGGCAAGAAAATGGGAGCAAAAGTTATTGGTGTTTCCAAAGATAATTGGGTAAAGACTGATTTTGGAGCAGATTACATTATAAATGATTATGACAAAGTAGTTGAGAATGTAAAAGACATTACTCAAGGAAAGATGGCAGATGTGGTAGTTAATTCTTTAGGTATTGGTACTTGGGATAGCAGCTTTGCATCTGTTGGTATCAATGGAAGATGGGTAGCATTCGGAGGTTTAACTGGTGCAGATGTTAAACTAAATGTTCAAGCTCTTTATTCTAAACAAATAAAGTTGATAGGTTCTACTGGCGGTACAAGAAAAGAATTACAAGAACTCATAATTATATCTTCATCTAAGCAACTAAAGGTTAGAGTATGGAAAAAGTTTAAGCTTGAAGATACTAAAGAAGCATTACAATCGTTATTTGCAAAGGAAAGAGATGGCAGAATCTTATTAGACGTCGATAGTAGCGTATAATGTCGGATAGTCATCATTATGGTCTTCTTGTTTTGTGCATCCATATAATTTGCTTGTGCGCATAGTTAGAATAAAGATCTCTTCTGCAGTGTATATCTTACCAATGCCGTAGGTATAATCGAGAAATATCCGCTTGTATAAGCAAGTATCTTCTTGCTTAAAGATGTATTAGCAAGATTAGAACATAGAAAAAGCGAAATAAAATATATCCAAATTATGTGTTTATATGAGCATCATCAAATCCAAAATAAGGGCCCTTATCGTAAATCCTAAATGTAACTTTCACTAAGTAACTGCAGTAATAATAAAAATATGACAAATTCAGGTTTTTATAAGAACAACAGCATTAAGAGTATAACATATAATTCACAAACTGGTAAAGGAATAGATACAGGTAAACTAGTTAGAACTCATACAACATTTAGGCCTAAGGAGGAATCTTTTGGTAATATGCAAATGCGTGAACTTCTTACTTACAGCGCTAAAGAAAAAAGAACAGAAATAACGAAATAAATAACCAATTAAGAATAAACGCATAAAGCTACTTTCACGAGATATTTAATAGATAAGTCGAACTAAACCATGAATAATTTCAAATTTCAAGTTGAAGAACGTAGACAAGTAGCATCTTTTATCGCGCAATCAATGACAGAGCTAGAAATCGCTGATAAGTTAGGCGTGAATCAATCGACAATCTCAAGAGACGTACAAGCATTAAAAGAAATGTCTCAATCTTTCATTTACATACAAACATGATTCATCTGAAGTTAAAGACATATGTTATTTTGCAGAACTCTGTATCGTTAACGTCGGTTTGAGTTAATTTCAGAACTGTATCAATTCGTCGGACGAACACTGAAATAACCATAGTTCTTTAATGGTTTATATTGTGACTATAGGTATTTCGAGATATGATAGATTGGATACCATATGTTCTCAGCGGAATAGCGATAGCAGTATCGATTATACCGAAGCATCTCTATCTACGTTTTTTATCAGTCCAAAATTATCTATAGATTATGACGAAATCCAAAATCCAGATATTTCATGCCAAATGGAAATATGTTTGAACGCAAATATCTGAGAATATTAGTTAAAAACACGGGTTTTATCAAGGCGACAAATTGTGAATCCAAAATGCAAATAATGTCATCTAATGATATCAAAGAGTTGATGTGGGATATAGCAGCTACATCTGGAGTCTTACAAGAATTGTCATAACATAAAAACATCCGTGCAAGAGAGAGGAGTTGGTTCATGTTGTATTCTCTGATTCGCGTTTCATACGTGACAATATTTAAGGTCCAATATATGCATCAGTTTCTACTAGCGAATCATTAGATCGGAATTTGATGATGTTGGCTGATGGTTTTGGATTAGGAGATTTTGACATTGAAATCACTGTATTATTGGAAGAAGGGGCATTTTGTAAATCCGTGTTTTGTGTCAGTCCAAACACCGATCATACACAATTGACCATGAGAAAACTTGGTGAAGAATCAGGTAACAGATGGTCAAAGTTGTTTAGACTAAAGCATTCTCGGATTTACTCGCATTCTATATCAACGTAATCCACTTATTGTCTCCCGCCAGTTCTGTCAAGTCTCCGTCTTCTAACTGGTTGTAAAAAATTGTCGGATGACAAGACAAAAAATAAAGAGTGTCTATAGCATATTACCTTCCACAATTGGGACTATGTAATTGTACATTTGGATTGATGAGACATGGATTGTGTGTTTGAACAGGACGTGCCTGTGCATATTCATAACTTACTGCTAGTGTTCCGAAAACCAGAGTCGCTACCATTATCATGGCAAATATGGCTATTTTTTCGTTATTCAAGTAATACTAGGTGTGTCATATTTAAGATTTTTATTCTATATCAGGTTCGCCGTTTTCCATCTTTCTTATTCTTTCTCTACGCCTTTCCCTTTCCTTTCTATCTTTTACTAGAACGTCGTATAAGATTAGACCAAATCCTGCAATAATGAATACAGTCTGTATATATGATAAAGCTGGTGTTATTTGTTTAACACTAAGTCCTTAGTTGGTTGATATATATCGCTACCTAATGCTCCAATAAATCCATCAATTAATTTAGGAAGAATATATGAAAAAATAAACATTACCAAACCCCAAATTGTAAATGCTTTGAAGAGACAAGGGAAAGCAGCTATGCCAGCACTACTTGAACTTCAGGATAAGATTGTAGATCCTCGAACATCGAAATATGTTTCTAAAGCAATAAGCGAGGCTCCAACACGTTAACGTGACTTTTTGACAATATCAATTAAATCTACAGCCTTTGCATAGGATTATTTACCATAAAATTAAGAAGTTCAGCTCTTTGTGACCTTGAAAGTTCACTATCTAATATTTCCAACATAATTTCCGCTTCGTTATAATAATGATTGTTTATCTTGTTTTTCAAAACTTCAAGTGGTGTTGTCAATGAATGTTAGTTCTAGCTAAATTGTTAGCATTAAGCTTAACTTAAGCAGCGGGGGGCTTCCGTCCCGCTGCTTAGATGAAACGTAGAACAGTGAGGTACTTTCTCCCAGTCTTGATAATATTTAATAATATCCGACGAAACGAATAGTAGATAAAAATGCGTTAATCCGACAAGAAGTATACAGAGCCTTTTGCAGAGAGAGTCAGGTACATGCTAGATGTTAAAATAAACCATCTTAGAATTGCTATGCAAAAATCAGATAATCTTCCTAATATCGATATGTTTACGATAAGAATACAAGCTTTAGAATGGGTTCAAGGAAAAATACAGGATATAATTCTAAATAATGTAACAATAAATTGGCCCTTCTATAATGGCGAATAGATATATTTAGAGAAGCAGATGGAGGATGATCTAAATGGAGTAGCAAGAGCAACAAAATCGATTGGACAGAAGCTTTGCAAAAACTTCAGAACCCTGCATACTATTATCATCAGAAAGGTCGCTAACAACAACTGAGTCTTTTAAGCTTCCTGTACTATGGCATATTAAAATAAAGGATCATAGTTGCATTTTGCCATAATCCCAAGTAGAAAAGAACTTTGGACTAATCTCAACGATTACAGCCTCTCCGTTCTTTGAACTATCTACTATTGGATGATCTAGCGTACCGAGGTACTTCATACTAATTCTTTCTGCTTGTGGAACTACATTATCTACATCCTCTACTATATTTGCAATACCCTTGCCTTTGGTTCCTTTGTAAGGGAGATTCCCATCATCTACTGAAAAATAAACAACAGGTTTATTTCGAAGATTCTGAGTTTTTTTGGCTGATTTATTCGTACTAATAGTAAGTTTTTCTCCATCTTTATTATAGTAGAACCATACTGGTTGGATGTTGGGTTCACCTTTTTGGTCTATAGTAGCTAACTGTAAATTCAATTTACTTTCAAGAAATCTCTCAACCTCTTCCTTGGTCATACCAGGAACCTCTGAAGTGGCATCAATGATTTTTATCAATCTGGGATCTGCTCTCCTTTTTGTTTCCTTCCTTAATTACCGTTTCCTTAAATCAGCATCTTTAGTGAGTAGCAATATTTCAAAAGTCATATTAGAACAGTTTTGCAGAAATCAGATAATTCTTGATAATATAACGACAGATCCGTTTTACGACGATGACTAATAAATGAATGAATTAACTGGATTGTGTAGACTCTCTACCCTATTTTATTTTACTGTACAGAAACACAATAACTAGTCAATTTCAATCTGCTAGTTATAAATTCTGTTGATGTTTCAAAAACCTGAGTTAACATAGTTATCTAAGACTAATAAATCCAATTGGCATGCGATATCCATATATTAAAAAAGTAAAATAGCATGTCTTGCAAGGGAATATGTATACGTTATAGAGCTTCAAATAATTATGCTAATGGACAGAAACGCTGTAAAATATGTGAACAGTTTGTAAAATGGAATGGATTAATGTGTCCTTGTTGTAAACATAAATTGAGAACAAGACCAAGAGACCCAAAGTTGAATGAAAAGTTTAAAGAAAAAAGAGCAGTAGATGAACTAAAGAAAATAGATATTTCCCATTTAGTTAGCATGTAAAGAAAAAAAGTCTAATGGTTTAGAGAAGCAGCTGGATGGGGATGTAAGCAATTTATTATTAGGCGAAACATCTGGTACCCCAACAATTTAATGTGAAATAAAGATTTGATAACTTAGGGATTTATTGTTTACACTATTGATTAACTATTCTTGAGATAAGAATAACAAAAATGAATGAAAAACCAAGACAAGTTTTTGATGTAGGTGATATAATAAAGA
>JBKOWU010000368.1:0-24244 GCA_046724555.1 Thermoproteota archaeon
TCTGCTTGGTTATTTCCCTGTTGAGTACTCGTACAATGCCCTTCTCTAAATCGCTAGGGCTCTCCAGTTTCTTCGCTGACTCAACAAGACCAACAAAATCTTTGTTTAGCAGAAGATCCTTATGCAGCATGTGAAGTTGAGAATCGGCCACTCCTCTTTCTTCTGTGCCTTTCCTAGGCATATAAGTCTCAAAGTCCCAACCCATTAGAGAAATGGCATAATTTAGCGACCACATTGGTTTGTAAGCATCGAGGATCTGATTCATGACTGGGTTCTCGCATCTCATGTCGTCACACTTTTCATGAACTCAATCACATCGGTCTATTAATCATTGCTAGCCAGGAATGCATCTTTGAAAAATCTCGTTAGCGGCTTGAATATGGTCAGGATGGACGTGTGTCAAAATTATCCCTTGTATGTTCTCCATTCTATATCTAGAATTAGCAATATAGGTCTTAAGCTTAGGAAGCTCTGAAGTAAGGCAAGTCTCAATAAGAGTCAAATCATCTGGTTACTCCTCTAAAGATAAGGCACAATTCCTATGCCTATACCGAAGCATAAACTCTGACACGCCTAAGCCTGTCGCTTTCTTTATCCATAGGTGTTTGTTACCAGTTTGAGTGATTATAGAATCAAAAATCATTCTCTGGTAATCATAGAAAGGCTTATCAATACCATCTTTTTGAGGTAATCCCGTTATGTGATTGAAGCAGCAATCTCCGCTAGTTCTAACATCCTCATGTTTATGTTCTTGAATATTCCAAATCCAAAATGGTCTATTCTGTAACCTCTCGAATAACCTAGACTGCTGTTGTGTAACTTCTAAACTAACTTTTTTCTGCTTTTACTATCGTCCTATAAAACAAACAGGCGTTCTTAACACAGATGACCACTAAAAGACAAGAGTCAGAATATATAATATCTTGTCATCCTGCTCCCGTTCCTCCAATAGTATCATTAGAAGCAAGCCTCAATATTGGTCTAAATGTTCTACCATTATCATTGCTTATTCTCATCACAGGTTCATTTGATGTTTTATTTGCTCTTTCCCACCAACTTACATAGACGTTGCTTCCGGACGCTGCTATCGATGGATCCAGAGAATCAACTCTTGGAGTATTACTCAAGTTAATTTTGGGTCTAAATGTCTTTCCATCGTCTGTGCTTGCTCTAAACATTATTTCAAAGCTTTCCCCAGTTTTGTTGCTTGACCAACTTACATAGACGTTGCTTCCTGATGTAAATATCGGTACCAAAAATACTGGTGCACAACACTGTGAGGATTTTACCGACTCAGGAGGGTGTATTGAGGATGATAGTGGAACAATATTTGTAGCTCTAGCATAAACAGTAGCCATTTGCAGAAGCAGTAAAAACACCATCATCAATGCGCATAGACTTAAGTTAACTGCTACAAAGTTAAACCTTAGCATTCTCTTATATACCGAGAGCAACAGAATTTATATAAAGAATTCTCCTTTGACGTGCTTGTTTTGTTAAGCCAACTAAATATAATATCAGTTATGCATATCATGACCTTAGTTTCTTATTTATGTATAAGCAGGAAATGTTATTACATAGATAGAATTCAATACTTAGCAGCTTATGCAAGGCCAATTTAGATCAAAATATATTGTATTTATGCCTTTGCTGTTTTTTGTCATAATTATAATAATTACATCTAGAATACCAATACCGTTATTCATATTACATGCGCAAGCTGAAAACGTTTCTCCATCTTTTGCACGTCAAGAGGTTAATGACGAAATACATGATCTCAAACAATTTGCTGGCACCCAAGACAGCAACAACAGTCGTGAAAAAACAAATGACCATAGTAATACTAAAAAAGATTCATTATCTGAAGCGGTTGATATTCAAAGGATAAGTTATTCAAGTGGCAGAAATTTTTTAAATGCCACACTTTGGCTAGAGGGTAATGGAGTTAATGAAAATCCTCGTTCTTACGGCGCCAATATGGTAGCCTACGGAATGGTAATTGATGCAGATAACAATGAAAAAACAGGAAAGGCAGGATTTGATTATCAGGTTGAAATTCAGCTGAGCAATGGGACGTGGCATAGAACATCATTGGAATGGGGTTCAGATAGCAGCTATAGAATCCTGAATGTTAATCAAGACTATGGTGACTTTTTCAGAAACAATCAAAGTTATGTTTTACTGTATTTAGACTTGGACACAATAGTCTCGCCTCAAAACTATAAATTAATGTTTTATTCAACAGCATTGTACGGCAAATCTAATTTCATATACGATCTCAGTAGCCTAATTGATGTTCCGCCGCCACAGTATAACGTTTTAACTATACCAAACCCTGTGGTCTTGAGACAAGGAGAGCAAAAAATTATTGGAGTACAATTGAAGTCAACTACAGGAATGATACCTCAAATCATGAATTATACCGTAGAGGAGCATCAATCTAACATAGACGTGAATTTTAATCCTGATAAAGCAAATGTATCTTCTTTTGGTATCGAACCAGCACCCTTCATGATTGCAACTTCAAAAGAAGCACAAATAGGTCAGTACACAATACCGCTGTTAGCAAATATATCTACAGGATCCTCCTTTCCCCTTAATGTTTTCTTCGGACATTCCAATGCAACAATCTCAACCAAAGGATCCAAAGCAGTTCCGACAAATTTGACAATATCAGTATTAGAGCCAGTAAGTATGCAAGAACAGGTCAAGGATTTCTGGAGTACATATGGACCCCTTATAACTTTGATGGGGGCAGGATTTGCTGGAGGTGTATCAACATACGTTTTTGATCGTTTAAGGAAGCGCAAGGAGAGGAATGAATTAAGATAGGGAATAAAAATATCTAATAATATATATCATGTTGAGTTGAATTATCCATTCATCAATGTTGGTCATTTTGACTCATAACGACAGCCGCTCGTCAATGTATTTTTTGATGTTGGCTTTAGCTTCATTCCTCAAATACAATTATCTATGTTTACTGTAGCAACTCCTACTTGCAATACTTGAGACATCTCTCTTTGGCTGTATCCTTTACTGCAAAGCTCTTGTACTTTATCTCTTCTCCATTGTACTTGATTTTCCTGTTCCATAGTCGAGCTCAGATGTTCCATTTCCTAGCATGATTTCAGGGAGGTGTTCCATTTTTATGCTTAATACTGTGAAGTACTTAGCTTTATCATTTTAGTCGAGTAGTCAAGCAACTAGGGCTGGTTAAAGCCATAGGTGAATTCATGGACGATCCTTTATACTTTATTAGAAAGTTCGCTTAGTCAGTGTGTATAATGACACATATTGCAAAAGTATTAGAGGTAATTGGCAATTCTGAGAAAAGCTGGCAAGATGCAGCTCAAGTTGCATTAGATGAGGCCAAGAAGACAATACATGGAATAACAGGAGTGGAGGTTGGAGACATGACCGCCAAAGTAGATCCCAACACTGGAAATATTACTGAATATCATACAGCTGTCAAAATAGCATTTGGTGTAGAACATTAATTATTATTATTATTTTACTACTGTTACAGTCATTATGTATCAAGGCAGTATTAACCTAGAACTTTTTTAACCTTCCTCTTTTCCTTCCATTTCTTGTTCTTGTTCTTGTTGCTGACTCACTAATGATCTCCAGAAAAGATTAAACCATTCCTGTTTCACTTTTTGCATATCTTCAAAATGTTGTTTGTATAATTGACTTATCTTTGCATAATTTTCAATAAATTCTTTGTACGCGTCATTCATTCTTTCAATGATGTAGTGTTCTTAATCGTTTTCCTTATGAAATGCAGCGGTTTAAATGAGGAAGTAAAGAGAAGAGCAAAAGACCTTGAAGCTGCAAATAAACAACTTTCATCTGCAAATGAGCAGCTGAAGATACATGATAAAATGCAAAAGGAGTTCATTAATGTAGCAAGTCATGAAATAAAGACTCCAACATAAGCTATTTTAGGCTATACCCAAGATTCTACAAAGGCATCCTGAGAAAAGACAGCAAATTTCTGATGCTCTGCATAGAAATGCTTACAGGTTACAAAGACTTACAAACGACATTTTAGATGTTACAAGAATTGAAAGTCAGACACTAAAGTTAAACAGAGAAAAATTTAACTTGACTGAGTTAATATCTAGCATTGTGGATGTTGTATTGCCAAGGCTATTTACAAAATTTCCTGGCTTGGGATTGTTTATTTCAAAAAGTATTGTTGAAGCTCATGGTGGTAGAATATGGCCTAAGAATAATAGTGATGGCAAAGGAGCCACATTTGCATTTGCTATCCCGTATTCGATCAATTAATTAAGATGGGTAAATACATGGAATGGAGACTCTGCTATAAGATTATAGCTATCCTAAGAGATACATAAGAACTAACGTCTTGAATGACCCATTTGAGCTTCGTGGGCCGATTCTGCGGAAGTTACTAAAGAAGTAAGACCTGTTCAAAGGCGGCTTCATCCATACAAGTAATTAGGTTTATCTTTTGCTCCAATACTGAATCTACAGAGCTATCTATAGTAATACTAGTAGCGGTGTTCAACAGATTTTATTCTTTGAGCATAAACAGGTATTCTATTCCTATTTGCCTCCAAATAACTTTCCTATTACTGGAATATTAGCCAGTGGGCTTGCGGTGGTGTTGTTTCTAGCGCCAGTATTATTAGCAGCAGCATGCTGCTGTTTTGCTGTTTGATTTGCGTCTAACGATGGTGCAGGCAGTGATGTAGAAGAAGAGTTTGTTTGATTAGAAGACAACGATGGCGATGCTGATGTTGTGCCCGTATTAGATATCCCAGTAAGATTTACACTTGAAAATGAATTCGCATCAGGATTATTTGCACACTCATATTTGGATGTAATTCTGTTATCACCTTGCTTAATAGTAGTGTACTTTGGTGTAATGTCAAATTTCCATTTTGAATAGTCGGTGGCTCCACCAGGTCCAGTAGCAGTAGCTGGTTGATACGGTCTCACTTTATTTACAATAACAGATACTTTGCAATCATTAGAAGTTGAGTTATCTATAGATATTCCATACACGGTAAGGTCTTTTCCCGCTGGTAGTTGTTGATCTCTGGTAGGTGACGTAATTTTTATTTTTGGTGTGTGAGATTGTGATCCTGATAAGCTAGCTGCTACTGATGACGATGATGTTGCTCTAGTTTGGTTATCTTGTGCAAATGCCCTCAGCAAGCCTTCACAGGTGGCTATATATGCGAACATAATACCCAAACTAAGTGTTAGTACAAACACTAAGGATGTTATTTTTATCATTGGTTGATGATCATAAAAAAGGGTATTTTACAGTTTCGTGTTTTCTCTATCACTACTCTTAGTGTCACCATCTTAGAAATGTAAGCTCCAATGCCAATCAAAAAGTATCAATTATACATATCATCATATGATGATTATACTATAGCTTTCACAGCTATGAAAGAGATTTGTTAGTACTATTATAATTTATAGGTTGGTTCTTATTATATTGCCAAAAACAATATACATACACGGAGTTTATCTGTTGCAAATCTCGACCACGGCCGAAAGATGATGTTCCTTTTACAATTAGTAATTATCAAAGTATATGATATGGTAATAGTAATAGCAATAATAATAAAAAATAATAAAATGATTGTAGCCTAATTTATATAAGACCTATCATCACTAGCAATTCATCCCATGGTTGATTGATTAGATGATCGATCGGTCCCATTATGAATAAGATTAGCTTGCTCTAACATTCGCTATAACTCAATGTAATTTGAACTTGCGCATACTTCAAAAATATTCTTAGGTTTGCATAAATAAGTTGGTTATTTTATATGTCCTTTTCATGTTCTCTTTTCATAAAAATACAGATTCTGAACATATAGACCTTCAGAAAAAGAAAAAAGGTATGTTATGCTTTTATTTTTTTGCAGTATTCATTCGAAGGACATCTACTTGGCCGCTATGCAGCCAGTCTTTTAGCTCTTCATGACTTGGCTTCGTATCATGTTTACCTGCTAGATGGAGATGTAGAAGGACGTAGTTAACCTGATTTAGCAACGGTTTATTTCCTTCATCTCCTTTACGTGATTTGCTCCTAAGATCCTCCGGAACCGTCCTCCACCAATCTTCAAAGCTTCTTTTTCCCGATGTACTTGTTTTTTGACCATATCCTTTAGGTAATGTCATAGATAGTTGCATGTTTTCTACTGACAATGTTATTTTAAAGTTACTAACGACATTAGAATTAGGAGGAAATAAATAAATTAAGTCTGAATACTCATAATTTTGTAGGTTAATGTACTTTGACCACCATTTTTGTGCCTTAAGGCGGAAATAAATAATATTATTAGCAAATGAATACTAGAATCGAATTTAATTTACCAAATGCGTATCCACCATAGTCATTGCCGAGCAATATCCAAGTGTCATTCAATTGCGAGATCATACAGAAGAGTCAATACCGAAGTCTCTTTTTTGATACACCAGATGTTGCGATTGGATAAATCCGCCTTATTTTTCAGTTCTTTTACTGTATTTTCGATAGTAACATATATCACACCTGCTGCTTGTGCAAATTCCTTTTTTGGGTTTTATTTTCAGCAGTATTACGACAAGAAAAGACTGGTAGCTACAACCCCGTTCTCATATTGTAATTTAGTTGTAAAGTTTTTTAGTTTGCAATCCCCATCTTATTATATAATATACGATATGAAGTATAAGCAAAGAGAACGAATAATCATTTTTTCTGGAATAGGTGTGCTTGCTCTAATAGTTGCATTTGCAATATACTTACAGATACAACGCTCAAATGTACAGGCTTTTTCAGAAGCCTATGCAAGACTTATTGATGAGTCACGAACACTAACTCACAATTATCAAAATGAAGTAGGCAAGTGGAAATTAAAACAATATAGCAATGGGACCATGATCTCTATTACTGATCAATACCTGCCTAAATTTCAATCGTTAGTGTATAGAGCGAAATCATTGCCGGATTCAGAAAAATACACTAAAGCTCGCGATTTCACCATTCAATCATTTCAATCAGAAATAGAAAGCTACAAACATTTTAAGAACTTGCTGGCTACAGGCAATAATGAAGAAGATAGTAAATCAACTCAGCTTTTGTCTGATGCGCTAAGATATGAGGATCAAGCCTTTCTTGCTTTTAAGGCGGCTGGTCGCTGATTCTTATACTTTTGCTTTTTTGCCTAAATCAAGGGGTCACTCATAAAGCCAGAATAATTGGGATCGTCAATACATTTCACGTTTTATAAAAAGAAAACATGCAGGAAGATGATTTCTTTATCTATTGTAATATCCGCAATTTCTGATGAAGCGTGAGCAATTTTCAAATTTATTGCACTTTAAGAAAACAACGATACCACAAAACTCCTGACAAAATTAACACTTACCAGTAAACAATTCTATTTAAGAATCGAGAAATTGATGCAGGCTAAACTGATCAAAAAGTTAGTGGCGGCAAATAGGAGCTGATTACCTTTGACGAGATAATTTTTGATTCGTATGTAAAAAATGGAAACTGCTGTTAGATATTATTGGGAACTCAAAGCGATTGACGGGGTTACAATGTCTACAAGTGTAAAGCTATCTGCTCAAGAATGCCAATATGTCAATAGACAATCAACAAATCAAAACCATAGTTTCTTTAAATAATAATTCTATCTCGCAAATACATAAAGGACAAAAAGAGCATGAAGAGGAAATAGTGGAAATAACAACTACAAGTACTCGCAATAAGTTTTTTAAAGAATCATCTTTTGACTTTGGTGTGCCAATACTAATTTAACATTGCAAGGTTTCGAGCAACGATCCAATTTGCTGATGCTCTTGTTATATTACTAGTATTCTAAATGAAGCTCTCTAAAAGATTTGTGGATTATATGACTAGTACACAATAGTCTTCTGGAAATCATAATACATATATAAATTATTTATACAATTTCTTCTCTCCTCATAAACATAGCAAGATATATTTTGATTTGGATTATACAAGATAGCATCAGAAGAACGAGGACAAAGTCACTATCACAAATAATGTAGAGGAGTGCTTGCAAGTTTATCATAAGGAATTACAAGATATAACTCTAGATACAGATGGCACGTTCAGCCATTTGACGCAGTAATATTAGATTATAAAATGCCAAAAATAAAAAAAGTCATTGTCACTAGAATACATTTGACTTCTGTTCTTATACTTAAATATCGATTCTTATCTACCTATATTATTGGAAGTTTTATGGATTGCTATTATTATTACTATAGTTATTCTAACGCCTTCTATTGTTACAGCTGTGATATTTGACGGACTAGGATTGGTGCAAAATGTACTGGCTCAGCAGGAGAAAAAACAACAGCAACAACAATATCAGCAATTTGCTATTCAGAAAACATCGTCACATATAGACGAAAATAATATTATACACGTTTATGGATTGGTAAAAAATACATTAAACAAGGCATTTAAAAACATAGTGGTAAAAGCATCTTTTTATAATTCAGGTGGCCAAATGATAAATGAATTTCAGAGATCAACCGATTTGAGAACTATAAACCCAGGAGAAACATCTCCATTTGAAATATTGTATATTGATACTAAAACTGTCAATGATGTAAAAAATTATACGTTATCTGCGTCAGGTGAGGAAGCTCAAACTAAAACAAGAGCCTTGCGAATAGTTTCTAACAGTTCTAAGTTAGATACAATACTAGGAATCTACTATATTAGAGGAAGAGTTGTAAACGAGGGATCAGAAGGCACCACAAATTCAATGATTATTGCTCCATTATACGATAAAAATGGAGATGTAATTCTTGTTGGAAGAGCTCAAACAGAACCAGTAAATATTTCGTCTCATTCCGAAGCCGCCTTTGATTTACCTGTGACAGCGGCACCCCAAATATTCAGGGTAAAGGGATATTCACTTCTTGCAGATTCTGATCAGTATGTCACTATCCCGGAGTTTCCTTTGCTTGCTTCTTCTTTGTTCTACTTCACACCTTCTCCACCAGTGTTACTGTTGTTATTAATGTTGTCTGCTGTAGTTGCGATAACCAGAATAAAGAATAATCAAATAAATAGTAAATAACGATAATTATGGAATATCTTATTGCCATGACTATTTATCATTATTTACTTTAGTTGTCACATTATGTTATAATCATCATCTATGCGGCAGTCTCACAATACAGATTAAAGATAAAATAAATAATGTGATATTACAATATCTTGAAAATAAAGCGGAAAAAACTAGCCCCTTGGTTTGTCTTCTCTACTACCGTTACTACTACTACTACTACTACTACTACTACTACTACTACTACTACTACTACTACTACTGCTTTCATCTGTAAGGGTCCATGGAAAATATTTTCCGATAATTTTTCCCCAGTCTAGCTTTAAGGAAAAATATAACACTATAGCAAGAATCACTGCAGTAGAACCAATCAAAGCAACAAAATAAACTGGATTAGAATAATTTGACACGAAGTATTCTACAAATGGTCTTCCTATAAATAGAGCACTCCATACCATAATTTCTTTTAATACCATCTTACCAGCAAAAATAGCAGTTGCAAATCTAAATGGGCTGTATTTGGCGAGCCCAAGCGTGATATAGACTACATCATCAGGTACTGGAATGGCTGCGGCTACAAAGGCTCCTAGCCAACCATATTTGCTCAAAAGTCTGTGAAGTGGAAATATCCTCTTTTTGGTCCTAGTGTTTAGCATTTTGTAACCATAGTAACTAGCATAAAAAACTATCATCTTGCCTGCAACAGATCCAAGTGCACTAGAAAGAGAAATCATATGAGGATTTAAATGCTCATCAAATGCTGCAGCAACTAAAACTGGAAAATAAGGTATTGGAACAAATATAATAATACTCCCTATGAAACTTATCAGCAAAATACCAAGATAACCAAAACTATTGAAAAAGGAAAGCAAGTCTTCAAGATTAATTACCAAACAAACTAAGTGACAGTGTTCTTCTATATCTAGTTGTTACCCCAAAAACATAAAATAATTATGAAGAAATGAATTTCACGGATATAAGAAGCACGATGATATTAGATACAATAATAATATTTTAAACATGTATTATTATATAAAAAATTGATATATACTGTTGGATCATACAAAGATCCAGTTTAGTTTATGTTATTTATGCTTACAAAAAAGAATAATCAAGGTCTAGATTAATTTTCCTATAGATATATAACCATAGCATCTCTTGTTTACAAGCTGATATTGTGTCGTTTTTAGCATGTACTACTCCAAGTAGATCTTTTCATTGCTCTCTTTGTCCCTTGCCCCTATGCTTCAGGATTTTAAAAATGATAAATACGACAAATGAAGTTTGTAAATGAAACAATTAAAAAGTAAATGTAGATAGCATACAATGGTCCTGCCAAATTTGAATACTAATCAAAATAGTAGTAGTAATAATAGTAACAATGATGGTAGACCCAAAATAGCAGTAACGACAGGAACAGCAGCTGCTACTAAAGATAACAATAACAACAAACACACCTACAAAATCTTGGTAGTAGACGATGAACGAGATATTACTTCAGTCATAAAAAAAGGACTAAAAAACAACGGATTTGAAGTTGATTCATACAATGATCCCGTATTGGCATTAGAAAAATTCAGAGCTGATGTATATGATATTTTGATCATAGACATAAAAATGCCAAAAATGAATGGTTTTGAGCTGTATAAGAAAATAAAGGAGCTAGATAATAAAGTTAAGGTGTGTTTTCTGACTGCAATTGAGTACTACAATGACGAATTTAGAATGGCATTTCCCAAACTGGCGTTAAAATGCTTCGCGGACAAACCAATCTCAATAGACTTGCTAGCTAAAATAATAAAGCAAGAACTAGAAGAACCACAATAACATATCAACCATTACCATAATGCTACTTTATCCTACACTCCTTATTTGTAGAATCTCTGCATTTGTGACTATGCCTCCAGCTACCATTCATGAATATCTGAAGATGTTTGCTATTGTCTCTATCTTCCACAACTCTCTCGTGGCCATTTTTGGGATTACTAATATTGCCATATCTTCCTTGCGAATTACTATAATTTATCATTGTTATTTGCTATTACAGTAGACCCTACTTAAGAACTTGCTTGAATGGATTATCGTGAATAGTAAGTGTGAAATTCATATTGTCATTGCTAAAATAAATTAGTGGATAACAAACAACAAATCGGTTGTATTATAGTTGTCTAATGAATACAAAAGACGAGATAGTAGTAATTGATTCTGTTTCTGCTCTGAATAAACACAAGAACCAGTATGACCCGACATCAAATGAGATTCTATCTTTACCATGCATATAAGTATTAGATTTGTTGTCGTATTCTTATTTTACGATAACTGCAATCAATTCGAAAGTAGCAGCATTTCTCTAGATCTTGCAGAATTTTATTTGGCACTAGAAGCCGGGATGGAACGTGGTAATGTGAGAATTTATTATTTGTTATTATCTTACTTTGCGAGAATTCCTATAAAGCTAATTATTAGCGATGCAGCAATTATAACCATAGATGCTGTGATGGTTTTAGTTCTGGTATTCGTCTCGTTCTTCACCATTTACCGTTGCAATATAAGATATAATAACCTATGGATACACAAAGACATACTCTCCAGATCTATATGTATAATGGCAAATTAATATAGAAGCCAGATCCTTTACCGTCAGAATTATTCTCGGCCCATATCTTGCCACCATGAGCTTCAACAATACTCTTTGAAATGAACAACCCTAAACCAGTGCCCCCTGTTTCTGATTTAGTAGTGAATTTTGTAAATAGTCTTGGCAATATTTCGGGATCTATGCCAACGCCTGTATCTTTTATACCAATGACGATATCATTGCCGGCATCGCTATCGCTTCTCGTCCCGTCATTATAGTCTTTATTCGTAGTGAGTCTCCCTCCCCCTTTTCGTCTTTCTATGCTTACAGCTATAATACCTTCTTTTGTGAATTTTATAGCATTATTCAGAAGGTTTGAAATGACCTGATAAAGTCTATTTCGATCAGCCTCTATAAATATGTCTTCGTTCACTATCTTCTCATTCTTCTTCGTACCTCCATTCAAGCTAAATAATGCTTCTAATTTCAAATTGCTATCTCTATTTTCTTTTTTAATCTGATTTCTAAAATCTGAAATGCAATTTAATACCATCTCACTTAGATTGAACGGTTCTTTCTTCAGCCGCAGAGAGTTGCTTTCAATTCTTGAAACATCTAATATATCTTCTGTAAGCTGTCGTAACCTTTTTGCATTTCTCACTGTAATATCTAATAATTCACACTGCTGTGTATCTTTTATCATACCCTGAAGAACTTCGGAGATGCTAAGTATTGGTTGAATAGGGTTACGCAATTCGTGAGCAGCTATATTGATAAACTCTTTTTGCATCTTATCTGCTATTTTTAGTTCCTCGTTTAGTGTTCGTTCATTCCAAAGCAATTCAAACATCGATTTAAAAGCTTCTACACTGGGTTTACTGTTAGAATAAATGCTAAATCCAATCGCTTGTGAAAATTCGAGTTCAAATGGTTCTCTAACTTCAGCGCTGAAAGACCTTTCACCATCTACTATGAACATGCCATACGCAGAGTTATTACCATGCAAAATTCTAATACCATTATTGTGATGATTACCATCATATGCACTTGCTGATGATATCCTTTTTGCAATTTCTTCATTCTCTAAAGATAAGGGGCAGATTATTTTTATTTGTACATCATCATTTTTTTGGGATGCCTGTACTAGGTAATCAATGACCCCTAGTCTGTCCATTCTTACCATTGCTCTAGAATTAGGGAGTAACAAGAGAGCCTCCTTCCTTACTGATTTTGCCAAATTGACAAGAATTTCACTTGCCTTTTTATGATCTGTAATAACTTCAAGAAATTCTGGTTCTAATCCTTGTTCTATAGATGCTATTCTCTCTTTGGCATCGATTCCATTGTTCCACAATTCTTCAAAAATAAATATAAATTGGTGTATGTATAGCTGCTCGTTACTTATCAGAAGACTTTGGATCATTTCTTGGTCAGATCCGATTTTCTCTACTGTAGTCATCATCTCCTTATCTGAAACAGCAAAATCTATTGGCGGCATATTCTTGACATGCCTTACTAGGACACCAATACTAAGAAACTTCTTGATCATGTCTAAGCTGAGCTGATCTATACTAGTTACTAATTTGATTCCTTTGTGCTCATCTCTTCTGTGTTTCTCCATTACCTTTTGAAATAAATCAAAGTAATTGTTATAGAATAAATGAATACCAGCAGATCTAGAGCAGACTAAAAATTCATATGATGAATGCAAAATCTCTTTTCCTTTCTTAAGAATATCTTGAACGTTTTTTAGGATCTTAATTTCTTTTAATACAGCACCAAGATATTGCTTGATATCATATTCTGTAAGAGACGAGTCAACTCCTGTTTGTTCTTTGAGAACTTGCTGGCGTTCATTTACTGTGTTAATGACCCGCCTTTCTAGTTCTTGCTCTATCTTGGGAGCCCCAAGAACCTCCACTAATTTGGACACCTCTATAGCTGACTTTCTTATTGATTGCCTTAATGAATTGTCTTGTGATATTGAGATGGTAGTTGAATATAATCCGATAGTAAACAAGTAAGACGAAAGAAGAACTAATGAATGAGCAGCTACTCCATAGGTTTGCTGCAGAGCAGAAACCTCATTTGCAATGCCGATGGTTGCGATGCCTATTGCAGCAATAGTAAGATAATCTTTTACTCTTGTAGAACCTAAATTCCTTGTAATAATATGAAATGCAAGTCCAAACAAAATGCTACTGCCTATGGTGCCAGCTCTGAATACAAGCCTAAAATAGAAGCGGTATGGAATATCTGATGGCAATGAGAATATTAGGCCGCTTCCAACCAGATACAATAGCAAAGGAATAGCAAGGATAATCCAAAACTTTAAGTCAAGCTTTCCTGTTCTCTTATAATAGTAACCCAATAGAAGGGCAGTACCTGCCCATGTTAGTATGTATGGTAAAAGCGAAGTCCAATAGATAATTTGGTTGTAAAGATCCAAGAGTGAGGAGGGTACTATATATAGCGTCGTAATCTGAGGATTTACAACTTTGTACTCTATCTCCCCATGATATTTTTCAAAAGTTTCATAAATAAAAGATGATTGAGGGATCGCTCCGGCTGGTGATTTTTCTTGTACTACTTGAGCTAGTAATAGTTTATCAAAAGCGTCTCCCGCTACAGATATGGCAAGCGCTGCTGCTGCCAGTCCATAAAGCAAAAGTAAAAAGTTTCTCTTGTTTGAATTATACCATGAGAGGAATTTCCAGGCAAGTGTACCTAAAAGAATAGTTGCTGTTATTGAAGCGGTTGCATTAAAAGAAGAAGTCAAAAATTCTGTTCCATTACATAAACTGAAGTACCCTTGACAATATGTGAGATTATTATACAAGATGTAAAGCAAAATCCCCAGCAGTGTAAACTGAACTAGTACAACCGCAATATGCATAATCTTGATGAGCTTAGATTTGGCCCTCAGATCTTTGGTAATATACGTTGTGAATCCTAAAAGAATCCAAGATCCAATTCCATACCCAATTCCAGCAGTCAGTATAAAAAGTACGATTTGGGAGGTATTATTAAAATACAAAATCTGACGAGTAGTAAATAAATCCAGAACTACAAGTGCAATTATAACGCCTGCAGTAGCAATAGATAGCTTCCTATCACTTGTTAGACGATTAATTGATGCAAGTTTCTGCATTCACACACTCACACACAAATGAGTCCATAGAAATTTATCACAATAAGCAAATAGATATCACAACTATTAATGCTTGTCGTAATAGTGAATGATTATAACTGCAAATCCTGATATGACAATAATCAAACTCATGGTTATCTTAAGGAATTTGTAAAGTTTTTTGGTAATTAATATACTCAAGGCAATTGATTCACTTGAGACGTCAAATGAGCTCCCACCAGGGAACATAAAAAGTTGATCTATAGTTTGATAGACAACCAAGAGATCAAGTATGTACTGGTTTCAGACAAAAAGTCTGATTCTCAATCTGATGCTGATAGGATTCACAGCAACAAGATCAACAAACACATCGTATAACGCCAGAATTGCTAGTGCAATAAAAAGAGAAAGATTAGTAGATATGCCATCTGCTATCAACTTGATTCCTTGAATATTTAGATCTCAAAGTTGAGAATACACTGAGAATACATAACATATTGTATATACGATATGTATATGGAGATAAGGAGGTAATAGTAATATGGGTCATAGTTGCTGTGGATAGGTCTTTCAAAGAGCAAGAAGCTTTCTTACCAAAGAAGAACGTATTGAAATGCTAAAGGAATATCAAGACGAGACTGCAGATGTTAAAGAGAAAGCCAGCATTGAAATAAAGAATAGTATAATGAAACTATGGGGTGTATTACCCTCCCTCATTCCTCAGTATTATTGAATTTGATGTATATATGCAATTTCATAAATGGACAAAAATCATGGTTACTGCCAAGCTGTACTGATTTTCGCTACTTCTAGGGCCTATGAGCAATAATATTTAACCTAGCAAAATCTAAGAACCAACGCCTGTTTGATTGACTAGTGCACTTTTCAGCTTCATCTAAAAACAACTTTAAAAAGAGAGCCTTTAATTTGTCAATCTCGTCATGATTATCGTTATCATTGTCTTGCGATAGGTGGTCTAGGTAAGATTTCATTACTACTGTTTTTAAAAATTTAGAATATATCTCACGGTTTGGAAAAATTACAGAATCACTACTAGAGTACACTTTTGTATTCACGTAGCCTATTTCTTGAAGCAACTTACTAGTATCCTCCGCCTTGGCAAAATACCATGGCTGTTTCCAGTCTGTGAAGTGTTCTTTGAATTGATCGGAGTGTATAATTTGTTCTAATATGGTGATGATTGATTGTAGATTTCCATGCCCCCCACATTGGATTAATAGTTGGCCGCCAGCATCAGCAGTATTATTATTATTATTATTATTATTATTGGTATTACCACTGAGCCTTGTATCGGCACTATCATTGCTATAGTTTATTGGTTTTAGCATTTCCAAAAACCTCTGAAATGCTTTTCTGTGATCCTGTACCCAATGGAGTGCAGAATTAGAAAAAATGACATCCATTTTTCTTGGGAGTTTTACATCAGTGAAACTAGACTGTATTATTTCAATATTATCAAAGGATTTAAGATTGTTTTTTGCTTGTTTTATCATGTTATAGTCAATATCAACTGCATAGACCTTTCCTCTTGGAACTTTTTCAGCTAATTGTTTTGTGAGCAATCCTGATCCACAGCCGGCATCCATAACAATTTCATTCCCATGCCATTTCCGCCAATCAAGTACTTGCTGACCCCATTTGTACTGAACTAAACATGAAACTTGATCATATGTATGTGCATCCCAAGAGCCTTTATTTATTCCTCCCAATAGATGTATGCTCGTTATTGCTTGTACCTTATCATTAATAATCTAATAGAAATGTTTCCTTAGGAGACCTTGATATTGTATTTTGATGCAAATAATAAAAGTCACGCGGTAAATGGATTCCATTGAGCAGAGAAACAAGGATGCCACATCAATCTCCTCAATAAATTTTGTTATCTATTTTTGGATATAATATATTGAAAGACTAGGGAAGGAGGTAGACAGGGAGCATGTCATACTTGTTTATATCGAAACAATATATGCACTTCTGGACAGACATCCTCATAGCCTTCTTTAACCTATTAATTCGGACATGCTTGTATGAAAATAAAAACACTTTTCTTGGCCATTATTTAGGCCAGCATTGAAGTGTTAACAACAGCTAAAGCACTTTAATTATGACCATATCTGATGAATGAACCAATAGGTACTTTAATATCTTCAAAACCTTCCGGATCAAGTATCTTCATTCATGAGAAAAAAATCAGTTATTGTGGTGGTGGTGGTCGTCTTTGCCTCGCTGTTCTCAGTCTACGGTATTTTATATATGCTAACACCCTATTCAGGATTTGCTCGCTCCGTCATATGGCGAGATTCAGATGTCAAAGACTACGAAAGATTTCCTTTTCGAATCGTACACAGTGCTCCTCCAGTTTTCGAGTTTTCTACAGTCCAAGTCGCAAGTCCTAATGATAATATAGATAATAACAAAACTAGCAACAGTAATAGTCAGAATAAAAGTACTCTTACTCCACTTTTGTTGCGCACATTGCTTGATAATGTAGTTCCGAATAGTAGTGATGCTGGTGTAAATGCCAAAAATGGAAAGATAAACTTTGATAACTTTCTTGCCTCGACAGGAACTACTGCATTCATAGTTATAAAAAATGATAAAGTTCTGTATGAAAAGTACTTCAATGGCTATCGAAGAGACTCAATTAATACTTCTTTTTCTATGGCCAAATCTATCACATCAGCATTAATAGGTATAGCTATTGACGAAGGATTGATTGCTAGCGTTGATGACCCCATTACAAAGTATATTCCTGAATTAAAACAAAAAGATCCACATTTCTACAATATAACAATCAAAAATTTGCTGACTATGTCATCTGGTCTTAGATATGTTGAACAAAGTTTACCTTGGAGTGATGATACTAAAACATATTATGACACAGATCTTCGCTCACTAGCATTATCGGCTAAAATAGAAGAAGCGCCAGGCAAAAAATTTCATTACAATAACTATAACCCTCTGCTACTAGGATTGATTCTTGAGCGTACAACTCATAAAAATGTATCACAATATCTAGAAGAAAGGATTTGGAAACCTCTTGGAATGGAAGCACCTGCGTCATGGAGCTTAGATAGTGATACAAGTGGATTTGAGAAAATGGAGAGTGGTATCAATGCAAGGGCTATTGACTTTGCTAAGATAGGTAGATTATTTCTCAACAATGGAAATTGGAATGGCAAACAAATTATTTCTGAAAAATGGGTTCATGAATCTACTAGGCCAGACACGACCACCGATCCTGCTTCATTTTATCAGTATATGTGGTGGGTAGATACCAGAACTACATCACCAAGTGATGCTAGGGACTATAACATTTATGCTGCTGGAAACTATGGACAGTTTATTTATGTGATTCCTGATAAGAATACAATAATTGTTAGACACGGTTACAAGTCAGGATATAATAACTGGACTGGCTTGTTTATAGAGCTTGCATCAAAGATTTGACACTTATAACTTGAATTTCATAGTGACGAACATCAGAGAATTATATAATAACTTCATTGTTAAACTACAAGAATTAACATACACTATTGGTGCCTCAAAAAGAATTCAAAGTATGTGAGAGTATACAGACCACAGACCTAAGGACTTCATATTAGATATTACATGTAGCAGACGAAGAAAATGTGGATACCATATTAATTGGGAGCAAAGGCATAAAATCTGTTAAAGGATTCCTGTTGGGTGGTGTTAGCATGCGTGAGATAGCAAACAAAAGAAAGAGGGCCCATTCCGAAGAACTGTCTTTTATGCAGTAATATAAGATGGGCAAAGCATAATTCGCACATTCAAATTGCTGCAATTGAACTAGTTCAATTAATGTGTCCTACGCCAAAAGCATAGCATTACAGCTATATCTCTTTATTTGTATAATTTGTAAACTCTTTTGTTTATAAGTATCTATTCAGTTCCAGGATTAGAACGTAATATGGAAATAGAAAAAATACATTTCCAAAGCGAAGGAATGAAGGTAATTGGTAATTTGTTTAAACCGCAAGGTGATTCTAGAGGAGGAACAATGCCATTACCTGCTGTATTGGTAGCTGGAGCTATGACAGGTGTTAAGGAACAAGTAGCTGGACAATATGCAGAGCGCATTGCCAAAGCAGGTTACATAACATTAGCATTAGACCATCGACATTTTGGAGAAAGTGAGGGGATGCCAAGACAACATGAAGATCCAGCTAAAAAATGGAGGATTTCAAAAATGCAATAAGCTTTTTATCCTCTTTAAATGATGTCGATAGAGAAAGAATCGGTGCATGCGGTATTTCCATGGGTGGTGGCTACATGTTACAATTGGCAGCTTTTGACAGAAGGATAAAGGCAGTTGCCATAGTAGCTTCGGGCCTCAACCTTGGTGACACACTTTTGGATATGCTTGGTAAAGATCGTTTTATTAATTTCCTTAGAGAATTTAACGCTGCTAGACAGAAACATTATGATACAGGAGAAGTTCAATACATTCCCGCAGTAGCTACTGGAAATAAACCTGCGGCAATGATAGGAGATGAGCCTTTTGAGTATTATGGAACGTCACGTGCATGGAGCCCATGGTGGGTGAATCGCTATACTACTGAATCAATTGAAAACTTGATGTCATATAATGCGGTACCATATGCTCATCATATTTCGCCTACGCCTTTGCTCATAGTGCATGGAAAAAAGGACAATTATTGCTTTCCAAAGTTTGCACAGCAGGTATATGAAGAAGCTAGTGAACCTAAGGAAATTCTATGGTTGGATACTACTAATCACATTGATCTCTATGACAATGAGAAGTATATTAGTCCTGCAATCAGTAAAATAACAGAATGCTTCAATAGATATCTTCAATAGATATATGATATGATGTCTTATGCTGATAACATGGTGCTATTTGAAGTATTTTTATCCATTTGTCTGCTGAAGACATTTGGAGATTGTCTTGTTTGATCAAATATCATCTTATCTGAACCATACTGGTGTCCTATGAGACTAAAATATAAGCTGGCTATGTCTCTGATAATCCTGACTAGCAAAATCATAAAGCTAAGGGTTCCCGTTGTATTGTTAAGCATACGAAAATGATAAAGACAAAGATCAGTTAGAAGAGGAGCAGGAAGAGGAAACTAGCAAAATAATACCTATAACCACTACAACAACGAACCAGGTCTTCTGATAATAAATTATGGAGCGAACATTGCTTACCTATGTCTATATGGAAATCCCTATTTTTGCCTATACTTTATCATAGACAAGAATGCTTCATAACAAGCCAGAAAATAAATAAAAAAAAGGAAATGTTGTTTGTATGTACGTATGTATAATTAGTATATGATCAGTTAAGAACATGCACTAAATCCTGCATTATACCCGGAAATAAATTCTTGTGTGTGGTCTTGTGGACCTTTGCCGGGTTGATTTATGTATCTCTTAGAGAAGGGTAGCTTTGCATCACTACAGCCATGATCATATCCTGATTGATATGGCGTTCCTTTTGTTGTTGTAGTACTATGTTTAACTAGTATAGAAACGATATCTCTATCAGATAAACCAGTACTTGGGTCTCTAACAGTTAATATGAATGACAGTTTTGTATCAGTTTGCAAGTTTGGTGGTGCAGTAAAGCTGGTTGTTGCTTGATTAGGAGTACTTAGCTGAACATTCGGACCGCTCAGTTGTGTCCATGTAGATGTTAGTGGACTACTATTAGGATTACGGCTTGCCATTCCATTTAGCATTACTTGTGAGCCTGCATTGACTGTTTGGTCTGGACGAGAATGGCCTGCATCTGCTATTGGGGAATTATCAGGTGGTGTCGGTGTAGGAACAGGTGTTGGTGGTGATGACGTCGGATTTAATATGATATTATAAACAGGGTGTATCTCTGCATGCCCACCTTCATTTGCATCTAACAGATATGTACCAGTAACTTGGACACGTGTACCAACACGAGGTAAATAGAATATGGGTCCATTGTATTCAGGATTTTTACATTGGTTAACCTTTATTGGATCTTTGCTGTTATTTGGTCCCTGACATACAACTTCCACATGAATTGCACCATTGAACTCTGGAGAATTATTTGCTGGTGTAAGTAATGAGTTATATTTACTGTCTAGTTTAACATTGAAATTTGCGTCTCCATCAGTATTTATGTAATGAATCCATGTTACCTCGCCTACAACAGTTATACAGCCTCCGATCTGAAATCTTGTTGAGCCAATTGATTGTATGAATGGATTTGGTACGAATTTATCAAGACTACCATCGCATTCATTTGATTTGAATGGTGCATAATCTGGTAACGTTGCTAAAGTTCTTGCTTCTCTTCTCTCTAGTGCATTAGCTTCCTTTTCATCTGTATCTGGTTCTTCTCCAATGCCTTCCGTTGTCGATTGATCGGAGCCGGAAGGCGCCATTGTTGTTGTCACTCTGTCTGTATCAGCGTCGTGAATTAGTTCTTCTTGTTGTTGACCAGAAGTAGGTGCAGAAGAGTTTTCATACATAGTTTTTGATAATTGTTCTACATCTTGTGTAAATGACCTTCCTAAATCATCATCGCCATTGGATATACGCGCGGCCACTTTCATCGCGAGTTGTGTAACAGCATTTGTATTACCTGATGCTTGTTCTTTTGCAAGAAATAATAGCGATTGAGCTAAAGCACCTTTAGGATTTAATCGAATAATGGAACTTGCTTGGTTTATGGCATTTGTTGCCTCATCATCGCCTGTTCTCAAAGCTATCTGTGTAAGTATCTGTTGAAGTATTTGCTGTACTTGTTCTTTATTTGCACCTGTGTTAGCTATTTGACTGGAGATGTCATTGATTGTTGAACGATTCTTTACTTCATTATTAATATTGCTAACATTATTGGTACCATATGCTACCATGGAAATTGATACATTATTATTATTCAGACCAAGGACTAGAATTGATAACAATAGCATAGCCATTACATACAGAGCTATTCCTCTGTTTTTATAATGATACGTTGTTATTTTCACTACAAGACTGAGGGACGATGTCTATTTACAATATCAACCTTATTTGTGCTAATAAGTATGTCAAATTTGGTTCACAAACAATTGGTTTTCGATCGTTGAACAGAATCATCGATGAAGACATGGTAACAAAAGCACTCAATCGGAACTAAGGAATACTAAACGTATCTTGTATGCTATGAAACTTGATCTACTAACAAATGCTACTGTGGTTGATGATGCTATTAGATTTGTATCTTCTAACAAATTCAAAGTCGGCCTAACGCCATCAGGTGATGTATAAGAAATGAAATTGCATTATTGAAGAAAGCAAAACCTTTTGCTCTAGCTGAAAACACAGACTATTTGATTAGACTTAAGGAAGGCATACCTCAGGATATATGAGATAGGTATTTAGGAGATATTGTGAATCCGAAAATTCAGTCAGTACTTCCAAGCAGGCCAGCTGTTTGGTGTTGTTGTGACACAATGGGTTGATGATCATATACAGATACTGCATGCTGAAGAATACAACCGTCCAGATTACAACGAGATGCTATCTGTAGTGTATGGGTTGATCTCAAAATATCAAATAGATAAAGTGTATATTGATGGTGCTAACCCGTCTTTTATAAAGTCGCTAAAGCTGCAAATTGGAGAGGAAGCAGATTATGATAAAGTAATAGCGAGGTATAAAGCAGAAGGCTTTGGAGCAGAGAATGCAAACTAAAGATACGACTGTAGTTCCTGTCAACTTCAACAAAGAGCACAAAGCAATGCTAGGATACTGCAAAATGATATTAGAACAGGATCCTGGAAATGAAAAAATTGCCATCAATCCTGACAAGTTTGATAATCTAATTACTTCGCTTAGGACTGCTGTTGATAATGATGGAACACTAGATAAAGAATCGACGTCATATAATGATATTTTTGATGCATTTAGGTTAGCTTTAAAGTTTTATCACTTCAGAGATAGCAGTAATATGATTAATACTGGAAGGAGAAGAAAAAGAAGTAACTATTGTTATTACTCGTGTAGTTACTCTTCATTTCGTTGCGACTACACGGGAATAATTAAGCTACATTCCTAATTCCCTTAGTTTGGAGGCTATGGTCCCCTGGTGGAACAAAGAGATCTATATGTACTGTTTTTGGATCCAGCATTTTTACCGATAATGCACTATTATTATTATTGTTGTTATTATTATTATTATTATTATACACCTTCCCATCCATCATTACAGATATAGCTGCTGGATTTCCCGAATTCTTAACTAACTTCAAAGCCATAGGACCTCCATCTGGATTATAATGCTTTGCTGCAAATATAATGCTGTCATTATCCACATTGTACTTAAAATCGCTTATCCTTAGTACACCTCTTATATCGTATAAAATAGACTGACCTTTGCCAATATCCAAAGTAGTCATAGGATCATTACCAAGCGATTATAGCTGTACTATTTATTGTGTGAGTGATTGAGTGTACATACTTGACCAACGTCGTTTTGCTGCTTCACTCATTTTCTGTAATGTCTGTTTCGAATGTTCTCTTTTACCAGGAATATAATGTAATTTCTTGCCTTTGTTCCATGGGGCGTATCCTGAACGTTTACCTTTATTAGCTTTAGAAATTTTTAATTTTGTTTCTTCTGTTTGCTTTCTAACAAGTGGTAATGCTACTCCTATCTTGTTAATTTTCATACTAGACCTGCTACAAAGATATTGCCCGTTACATAAATCCAGAGTATATAGTTCAGCTATGCAGGATAAATTATAACGTGCTAATGGTTCGAGTAGAAGCATCTCTCAGGGGCTAAGGTTTACAAATATAAAAAAATTACAGGTGATTAAAGCATTGTTTCTCACATTTTTGGAATGTACTATTATTATGATGAATCCAGAGGTTATGAGCAAATTTTTACAGTATATGGCAATCAAGTCTAGAATGTCAAAACATCTTTCCGTAATGGCTGAATTTTAACACTTTTTAGAAAAAAACTCATTCAAAAAATGGCTTGACATAGTTAGAAAAAATTCTGGCCGTTATGCTACCGGAAATAAACGTTGTGGAGAATGCGATATGCATTGGATGGATTATGCTGTCCTTGCTGTGGCTATAAACTAAGAACAACACAGACAAATATTAAATTGAAGGCAAAACTAAGAGAAGAATGGAAGATAGTAGAAGCTCAAAAAATAAGAATATTTTATTATTAATACGCTGGTATTCAATAATATGAAATGTATAATAACATGAAATAGTGTTAAAAATAATTATGAAGAAAGAAGCACTACAATCTCTGGTGGTATCAGCTTCAATACTTTCAGCAACACTAGTTTTTGGCTTAGCATTTAATTGGCAAGGAAACTCTATGCACATAGCACGTATCGCAAAAGCACTATATGGTCAGCCTCCTGTCAAGAGCCAGACATCAGGTGCGATAACAGCAGC
>JBKOWU010000268.1:0-11413 GCA_046724555.1 Thermoproteota archaeon
AAATGACATACTAAAAGAATACATTGCTAGGAATACTTACATTTATCCTCCTAAACCATCCATAAGACTCATTGGTGATATGATCCAGTACTGCTCCCAAAAAGTTCCCCAATGGTACCCAATCAGTATTTCAGGATATCATATGCGAGAAGCTGGCTGCAACGCAATACAGGAATTAGCATTTACATTTGCTAACGCAATAGAATATATTCAAACCTGCGTTAATCGAGGACTAAAGGTAGATGACTTTGCTCCTAGACTGTCGTTTTTCTTTTGCTGTACAATGGAGTTTTTCGAAGAGATAGCCAAATTCAGAGCAGCTCGCAGAATATATGCTAAAATAATGAAAGATAGATTTCATGCAAAGAATGCAAAGTCGTGGCACCTACGTTTTCATGTGCAGACCAGCGGCGAATCATTAACAGCTCAGCAAGTTGACAACAATATTGTCCGGGTGACTACAGAGGCTCTAGCTGCTGTACTTGGAGGCTGCCAGTCCTTGCATACTAACTCTAGGGATGAGGCACTTGCATTACCTACAGAAGATTCTGTAAAAATTGCACTACGTACACAGCAAATAATAGCTACCGAGACTGGTCTTGCAAAAACAGTAGATCCAATGGCCGGTTCATATTATGTAGAATATCTAACGAACAGAATCGAAGAAGAAGTAGAAAAATACCTAAAAAAAATTGATAGGATGGGCGGCGCATTATCTGCTGTCGAGAAAGGATTTTTCCAAGATGAAATTAGAAGAAATGCGTATCAATTGAAAAAGGAGATAGATGAGAACAAACGCATCATTGTAGGTGTTAACAAGTTTCAAGATCGAAATGACGTTGAACCAAAGATAAACACAATAGATGTTGAAATAGAAAGAAGACAGATATCCAGACTAAAAGAATTTAAGAATTCTCGTGACAAGACAAAGGTTGATCAGGCCCTAAGTGCATTGCAAGATGCTGCTGAAAAGCCTAATGAAAATCTGATGTCACATATCATATATGCTGTAAAGAGCAATGTTACACTAGGGGAAATAAGTAACATCTTTGTACAAGTCTTTGGGAGGTATGAACCAAAGATATCTTTTTGATATTGATACATCTGGAAATATGATATCTTTATTATAGGTGGACTCACAGCAGCACTAGCAGTAGCAACAACAATAAAAATAACAAAAAGAATACTCTAGTTGTGGCATAAGCGCCTATTCTTCCTGATCCTGCTCCTCGCATTTTTTTACACCATAGCAAAACCTTCCTTGATTAATTGCAAGTGACCAATAAGAGAAAATCTAAAAAGCAAATTATTCTCTAGCTTTTGAGTCATATCATCATGCAAAAATCACTTCATGTCTATTACTTTCTAACTTCTGGAATAGCTGTCATATGCTAGTCTAATTAAGTACTATTTCAAAGTAAGTACTATTGACTGACTGTGTTAAAATATAGAGCAGTTGACCTAGGTTATCTAATAATAATAATAACAATAACAATAACGATGAGAATTTGTGCTGTAATCTAACATTAGTCTAAGAGGGAGAGAGATCAAAAATGACCGGCGAAAAAAAGAATACAAGAATGGGACGAATATTAGTCGTAGATGATGAACCAGATATTGCTTCACTTCTAAAGATGGCATTAGAACATGATGGATCATTTGGTATTGTCAAAACATTTGATGATCCCACGCTAGCACTATCAGATTTTAAAGCAGGTTTGTATGACCTCGTGATTCTTGATCTCACAATGCCAAATATAGATGGCTTTGATCTATTTCAAGAGATGAGGAAGATAGACAATAAAGTTAAATTTTGTTTTTTAAGCGGTAGAGAAACATGTTGCGATGAACCTTCAAACGGATATCATTCTATGAGTGATGACATGTTTATTAGAAAACCTATTACAATTACGAATCTTTTAAAAGAAGTGCATAAAAGGCTAAGATAACATGTATAAATAATATCTTAGTAATATAAATGCTACAAGTTATATACTATTTACCATTTATGTCATAGCTATCATAATATTTTTTAATATATTATGGCATTTCATGTATACTATTGTATGCGATACAAAATCTAGTCTATAACCGCAGATCTTAAAAAGATCCTCAAGATATACATCAGAGTTGGAGGATAGGTAACAAAGATGGCAGGAAAGGAGTGCACAGACAACGGCTTGGCCCTTAAATATTCGAACATTTTAGATAAGCTAGAATATTTGCCAATATCCTCTAAAGCTGCGAGGATCCTTTATAATGCAACAAGGAAGTCTCTTGAATGTGTGGTTAATTAGCCTCCCAAGCCATGATGGATGGCATGTGTTCTATCAATGGACTCTCCGAAGAGGATTTACTTACAAATTGCGACTTGTTACAAGCCTCGTTATATAAAATATTAAGGAGTAGAGCGGATGTTATTATCCGTAACATTAGAGCAGAGATTCTACCGCATGCAATACTGATAGATCCAACCATCTCGGTCAGTGAAATCAGTAATCCACAATTTACTATTGGAGATATTTTTGAAACGTGTTTGTTCTGCTGAAACGCTCCACGATATTAGGACAAGAGGTGGCCTTTAATTAGTAATAGTCTTCCTAATTTCAGAATTAATATTTATTTATCTTATTTAACTAAATTATTTAATTTTCTAATTAATACGGTACTAGTAATATTAGCATCTATAGTGATACTAGTATAATCTCCGATCCTATGTAGTGAGACAAGAGATAACTTAACTTCTCTCGGAGTATCAGAATACATATATTTATTATATTCGATATAGCAAGGAAATTGAACCATACTTGAAGAAAATAGACCTAATAATATCTCATGAGCATTTTCTAGAGGTTAGCGAACTTCTTCGTAAGCATAAAATCGACGGTATGACATTCTATAGTGTAAAGGGTAGAGGACGTAGTAGGCAAGAAGAGGTATCAGCTGGTAGAGGAATAGCAAGAACCGTTCCTGAATTCGTAGCTGGAACAAAGATTGAATTAATAGTTGAAGATTCAGTAGTGCAATTAATTATAAGGGATGTACGTACAATCCTATCTAAGGGTTCATTTCCTTTCGGAAAGATATTTGTGTCTGATATTGTAGAAGTACATGATATAAATACACATGAAAGCAGTGACTCAGCTTTATAGGTTATTACTTCTATTGCCTTTGCAATATTCATCAGACATAATATAGAATAAGAGCAAGAGATATCGGCAGACTTTGCTAACTTGACTACTACGATTTCTCTCTAATAATAATTAGATGATATTTCTCTAACATGACATTTTTACCAAATCCTATATCTTCCCATGATGATTGAACATTAACTCTATTGCAAGCTATATCAACAATAGAGCGTCTTATATTATGTAAGAACGTGATTACTAATGGGTATTAATAATGATAAACAAGAGGAGGAGGGAGAATCTCAACGACTACAAGAAGACGATACTAAAAATGATAATAAAATTATCAAACGTGCCAACGATGTAGAAAATGATGATATAGTAGATTATGATGATAATGCCTGCCATTATAATAATGACGAAATTGGAAATACCATAATTTCTGACAAACATCCAAACACTATAGACAGTTTCTGGTTTGTACTTGCACCTGGAACAATCGCCAAACCATTTGACTTTATTACTGTTGAACAATCTTTTCAGTCATCTTCATCCTCATTAGCAGCAGAGACAACGCCAACAACAAGAACAGGAAGGCCACGCTCATACAGTACTAAAACTATAGGAATGATTCAGGATCTTCAAGCCGTCATACCAATAGATAATCCTCATCATTATCTGTTTCAGTCTTCGAATCAAATAGAACCATTTCCAACGAACAACAACAATAAAAACAGCAATACAAGTGTTACTTGTGACTCAGATCACAACATTGTTCACCAAAACGGAATTACCGTTGCAAGAGTTGCAGTTATGGCCAATTATGACTTTTATACAGATGGAAAATTAAGTAACATACCTACCGGAATGCCTGTAGGATTAGGAAAGTCTGTAAGGTTTTCTAACGCAGAGGAAGTAATGTTTGCATTAGGAATTCCAGAGATGGCTTATCCAATTCCAGCTGGAATAATAGAAATGAGCAATGGTTTACGAGTTCCTATATTTTTAGATATTTCGTATCTAGCCGGTCCTGATACTGTACACGTAAATGCCTCTGGGATTTCAGGAAATGCAAAAACTTCCTACCTACTCTTTCTTCTACAATCTCTGTATCAAAAACTCAGAGAATACGCAGAAGAATATGCAATAATAATATTCAATACAAAATGTGGTAGCCTGCTGCACATAGACAAAGATGAAGGACAGAGTTTTAAGAAAAACAACGACAAAGAATCATTTGATATTCTTAATTTGGATATAGCACCGTTTGATAACGTAACATATTTTCTTCCGCGAGGAAGAGACGGGCGACCCAATTCAACCTATGTACCAAAGAATTCAAAAACCTACTCATATGAGTTAGAAGACGTCTATGATAGATTAGATCTTTTATTTTCAGAAATATATGATACTCATTATTATAACCTATCTTCGATTGTAAATTATATTTATGAATTTTGGCCAATTGGAACAACTACTACAACTGCCACTACTCCTACCATTGGCAATGGTTTGCCAGTAAGAGAATACATGAAAGAGAAAAAACAAGAAATAGCATCAGACAGACAAATAGTAAAGACTTGGACTGATCTATTCAACTTTAAAGACTACCCTGAGGAAATAATTACAAACAAATCCTCTCTCTTACAGTTCCAAGGATATATTCAGCGATTTAGAAGGTCATCGCTATTTATTGACAGGAAAGTAACTAGTACATATCTTGGAAAGGAAATCAAGCAAATACGTACAGGTGATATTTACGTCGTGGATATAGCTATGCTCTCCTCACTAGAAGAACAGGCGTTTGTAATAGGAGATGCCATGAAAAGCATTGATGAAATATACTCTGCAACTGAGATGTCCAATGAAGCTCTCACTACTGGCAGTGGAGAAAATGAAGACAATAGAAACAACAACAACAACTTCAACAATGCCAACAATAACGGTAATATTAAAACTAGTAAAAAGCCAAAATTCTTTTTAATTTTCATCGATGAAATTAATAGGTTTTTGCCAAATACTATGACATTTGGAAGGAGAAACACAGTAGCGGAACAAATAATGAAAACTATAATTGCAGGAAGATCCAGACATACAATTTTGTTTTCCGCACAACAATTCAAGAGTGCTGTAGATTATTCCCTGCATGAGAATACAGGATTGCATATCACTGCAAAAGTAGGGCTGTCTGAATTATCATCAATGCCATATAATATAATTGATCAAAGTACGAAAATGAATATTGTCAGATTGAATAAAGGGGAATTAGTTATGGTACATTCAGCATTTAGACATCCCATCAAGATAACATTTCCAAAAGCCTCAATTGAAAGGAAATGATAACCATGATGTAACGTCTTCATGCAATGAACTGGGAATCTTATCTCCTTCAGCTGGCGATAAAAAAACAATATATCAAGTCAAAAACCCTCTCTTTCCCTCATCATTCCTGCTCGTTTATTTTTTGCCCACCTATTTCTTCCTTCTTTCATTCCTTAATTTCTTCTGTCAGATTACAGACTCTTATATCAAAAGATATATAACAACCAGAATTTACATTATGTGTTGTTGCATCTATCACCGGATTGTTATGGCGATATGCATCAGAGTGAAAAGAAATGCGAGTAGACCACATTGCAATAGCCGTTAATAATGTTGATGAAGCATTAAAAAATTATCAAAAGATATTGAATATTGACCATCTTGAAATGGAAACAGTTTCAAACGAAAAGGTGAAGGTTGCAATGCTAGAATTACAAGATACACGAATTGAACTTATGGAGCCAACTGCTGATGACAGTCCAATCAAAAAATTTCTCATTGACCGAGGCGAAGGAATTCATCACATCGCAATTACGGCAGACGACATAGAAAAAGATGTTGCAAGAGCATCAGCAAATGGCATGAAAATGCTTGGTCAATTGCGTTCTGGCTCGTATGGTCGCAAGATCACTTTTATTCATCCAAAATCTCTGAACGGAGTTTTAACTGAATTTTGTGAAGCACCAAAGAAAACATAGTATCTTGACGGACGGATAAAAGAAGTCATGGGGCATATTAGTAAATGTCATCGCATTATCATCACACACACATATATCCTGGCGGCGAAATTTTTATCAATGTGTATAGTTAGGTGAATATATATATATATTTATCTCAATGCATTGCGACGCTGAGCCCAGTCTATTATTGAGCCATCGTACATACGTACATTCTCAAAACCTGCTTGTTTGAATTGCATGAATTTATGTGATGACCTCGATCCAGAATGGCAATAGCAGATAATTTCCTTATCTGGTGTAATTCCGTTGTTTTCAAAGTCTTTTTGCAATTCTTCCTTACTTTTGAAGATTGAACCATTGTCCCCTAGACCTTCTTCCCAGTTATGTAGTATAGAGCCGGGAATTCTTGCTTGCATGTGTTCTTGTGGAGTTCTTGTATCGACAATGATTACATTTGGATCTCTTTGTTTTGCTTTGATCATATCCGCATCTGCTCTTATTGTGTTGATTAGCTTGGAATTGAATTTGACAGGGTTGGTATTAATAGTGATTGCAGTACCACGGCTAATTGGTAACCCCAACCTTTGCCATGCAGTAAATCCAATATCTAATAGCTTGGTGTTCTGATGCCCATGATACATTAAAGTCCAAACTATTCTTGCAGCTGAAGGATCCATGTTTTCCCCGTAAACTACAACCGTCTTAGAATCATCTATTCCAAGATCACTGAAAATCTTTTCAGCAGACGACCGATCTAATACCAAGTTAGCCCCGTTACCTGCCACTGAGATGACGTTTTCAACTGCAAGAGGTCTTGCATTTTTGATGTGTGCTAATCTATATGGTATGTTCCCTCTGCTATCTATAATTACTGTTTGAGGGGAATCGAGGTGGGATGCTAGCCATTTGCTATCTATAGTTATCATATTGCTGGATGTTGCTCCTTTTATTAAGGAGGGTCCTTTGCATATATATTTCTTGGAACTAACAAATACATTCTAGCCAAAATGACTTTGATATGCCTACTATAGCAAATGCATAAATGCAGTTTATTGCAATTCTAATTATTTGCTTTTCATGCGTAAATGCTGTGTGAATATTCGAAGCTGATGCTTTATTTACCAGTAAAATTGGTATTAATGAAGAAACCTGCTTGTAGTCTGTTTTAGATATATATCAATGTTTTACGAGTTGACTTATCTATTCAACCGCTAGCCCCAAAAACTTTGTGATATGTTAGTCAAATTCTTTATTACTACTCTTCGTAGATTGGCTTTCCGTCAGAACTGTATTTCTTTACCTTTCTGCCTGCATTATTGTAGTTTTTCTTATCAAATGAGGAAGAAGATGGCGATACAGTGGGAGTAGTTGTAAGTCCACCTGATCTCATCCTAATACCTTTTGATACAAAAAGCAGTGCTGCTAGCCCTATTATAGTACCTGCTGCAGCCACAAACATGAATAATTGATCAGCCATTTATCAACATCTTAATATTACTATGAAATAATTAAACATGTCGCTGCGAAAATGCATATGGTTTATGGATTTCATCGATAGATTAATATCATTTTCTAAAATCTATTATAACACTCAATCATTAGGACCAAAAAATTATTCTTCATATTTATGTAGCAATCGGTTAATCTGCATTTATAATTCGTTTTAAATTAAGAAAACAACAACAACAACAAAAGAAAATCTGCATGAAAAGACTAGGCCATTTCCTGCTACTTTTAAATGTGTACGTGGGTAAAAGTGCATGTATTTATATACTTAGGTATATTTATATATGCATACGCTAGTATATAGATGAAGCTACCAATTTTGTGAAATCCGTAGTTGTAAGTTTACCACCTATGTCCTTTGTTTTTTTGTTTTGCTTTAATAAGCTAATTATTACCTCCTCTATACGCTGTCCTATATTGAATGCATTTGGATCATTATACTTATCTGCTAACCACTCAAGCATCATTTTAGTAGATAATAGAATTGAAGATGGATTTGCAACATTCTTTCCAGCTATGTCAAAAGCAGCTCCATGAACTGGTTCAAACAATGCAAAGTTATTTCCAATGTTAGCCGCTGGGCCTATTCCTAAACCCCCTACTACTTGCGCTGCCTCGTCAGATAATATGTCGCCGAAGAGGTTCGTTGTTAAAATAACATCAAAATCTTCAGGATTACGTATTAGATTCATAGCACATGCGTCTACATACATTTCAGTACATTCCACATCACGATATTTATGAGCAACTGATCTACATGTATTTACAAATAGGCCATCTCCTTTACGCAAAACATTTGCTTTATGAACAATTACAACTTTCTTTTTTTCGTTCCGTAATCTGGCTGTTTTGAACGCATATTCCGCAATTCTTCTTGATGCTGTCTCTGTTGTCATACGTAATGCAATAACTGTATTTTCATCTATATTGAATTCCCAACCTAGGTACACATCTTCAGTATTTTCTCTTATCGTTACCAAATCTATAGTTTCAGCTAGATTTTTGATATTAGGATATGACTTTGCAGGTCTAATGTTTGCATATAGATCGAATATGCGCCTTAGAACAATAACTACGTCGGCAGCAGTTTCCCCAACAGGACCCTTCAAGCAAACATCAGATTTTTTTATTGTGTCCAAACTAAAATCTGGAAGGGCTTTTCCAAATTTATTGAGCGCATTATCACCTGCATCAACCTCTTTTATCCTGAATTTGATTTTAGAATTGTTATCATTTATTGACTCAAGCACCATTTTAGCTGATGCCGTTAGTTCAGAACCGATACCATCGCCAATAATCAATGCAATGTTATAGCGAGTCAACAAAAAATTTTATACTTGGAATAGTCTATAAAACCTTTTAGTTTGCAGTTTTAGTTTAGTTCTCAGAATATACCACCTTTCTTAGCATTACTTTGTTGATAGCATCTACCATCGCCTGAACGGATGCAACTACTACATCCTCACCTGCCTTCCTTGCTGAGACAATGTTACCAGTTTTATCCTCTACCTTCACTGAAACTTCTGCCAAAGCATCAGAGCCTCCTGTAATAGAATCTAGTCTGTATTCACGAATCTTGATACTGGCCATTTCTACTGCAATCTTTTGTATAGCTTTCAATGCTGCGTCGACTGGTCCCACTCCAATTTCGGAGGCAATGAAATCTTTCCCATCAGTATTTAATCTAACAACAGCAGTTGGTATAGTATTCATTCCAGTTATAATGTGAAAATCATACAGTTTGAATTTTTCTTCGAATTTGTTATTGTGCATTACGTCACTAGTTATCGATAACAGTTCTGCAGTCGTTATCGACTTTCCTTTGTCGGCAATGCTTTTTTGTTTTTCGACGATCTCTTGTAACTGTTTATCGGAGGGCCTAATTCCGAAATCTTCTAGCATTGCCTTGATACCGTGTGCGCCAGCATGTTTTCCAGCCTGAAGCCATCTTCTTCTGCCGACTATCTCAGGACTAATTGGCTCATACGTGAGAGGATTACTTATAATACCGTGCGTATGGATGCCAGACTCATGTCCAAAGGCATTTTCACCTATGATTGCTTTATTTGGCTGGACTACTATGCCCATTGTATTAGAAATGTACTTCGAAGTTTCATAAAGTAATTCTGTTTTGATGTTGTGCTTCTTACTGTATAAACACTGAAGCGCCATGACCAATTCTTCAAGAGACGCATTTCCTGCTCTCTCTCCTAAGCCATTTATCGTCACATGAGCACATGAAGCTCCAGCATCTATTCCAGAAATTGTATTAGCTACTGCTAAACCAAAATCATCATGGCAATGCATACTGATTGGAATTTCATTATTTGTTTCTGCTTTTACATCAGTAACTATCTGAGCAATATATTGAGGGGTGGCATAGCCTACAGTATCCGGAATATCTAATCTGTCTGCACCCGCATCAGCAACTGCTTTGAAGACTAGTCTCAAAAATTCCCTGTCAGATCTTGTTGCATCCTCTGCAGAGAATTCTACTTTCATACCATGTTTCTTGGCATAATCAACTGACCATATTGCTTTTTCAAACACTTGCTCTCTGCTCATTCTCAGCTTGTGTTGCATATGTATGTCTGAGGTTGCAATAAAGGTGTGTACATAATTTACATCACAATTTATAACGGCATCAATATCTGCCTGAACTGCACGCGCTAAGGCACATATTTCCGATTTTAAGCCATACTGCGAGATAGTTTTTATTGCTGTCATTTCGCCATGGGAAACAATTGGAAAACCAGCCTCAATAACGTCAACGCCCAATTCATCAAGTTTAATAGCAATTTGGATTTTTTGCTGCGGCGTAACCGATACACCCGGTGTTTGTTCGCCATCTCTTAACGTAGTATCAAAAATTCTTACTTTGCCGTAGTGATAATCATTTTTCTCTGTCATTATACTTCTGTACCTCTCGGAAGTGCAGAAACACCCGTCCTTGCCAACTGTGTAATCCCGTAATGGTCAACCAGATTTTTAAATGCATCTATTTTATCTGGTGTTCCTGTAAGCTCTACAATGATGGTCTCCTTTCCTATGTCAAGTATGTTTGCTCTAAATATGGATGCAAAGCTGGTTATGTCCATTCGTGAAGTCGGAGTGTCCGCTTTCATTTTTATAAGTGCAAGCTCTCTGTAAACTGTTCTTTCTGTATCAAGCACTTTTACCTCGACCACATCAATTAATTTCCTAAGCTGTTTTACAAGCTGATCTAGGGTTTTCTCATCACTTTTGGTTGTGATTGTCATCCTAGAGAGATCCGCTTGTTCAGTTGAGCCCACTGTTATACTTTCAATATTGAAGTTTCGAGCCCTAAAAAGATTTGTTACCCTAAATAGGACACCCGGTTTGTCTTCCACTAATGCTGACAATATGTACAGTGGTCCGCTAGTTTTCTCCTCATTGATCGTAGCATTCGATGAAGTGGACATAATTTTCACATCATGCTCCTGTAATCATATCTTTTAGACCAGTACCCGGTGCCACAAAAGGGTAAACATCCTCTTCAGGATCAATTGGAATATCAATAACTGTAGCAATTTCACTTTTGATTCCTGACCTGATTGCCTTTTCTAATTCTTCGGAGGATTGTACTTTGATGCCTTGTGCACCATATGCTTTGGCTATCTTTGAATAATCAGGGCAACTATGTTGGTGTACGCCCATATATCTTCTGTTATAAAATGTTCTCTGCCATTGAGCGACCATCCCAAGCATATAGTTATTCATCAGAAACACAATTACTGGAAGATTGTCAAGAAC
>JBKOWU010000379.1:0-3498 GCA_046724555.1 Thermoproteota archaeon
CCCAACAACAAATAATAACGCTACTTCTTACAATGGTACAGCTACTGTATCACTAAAGGAAGGACCTGCTACAGGCGTACCAATTTCTATAAAGTTAATGGGCGATAGTGCAGCAAGTATATGGATTGATCCAAGCAAAACCGGGAATCATTTTGGAAATACGCCAATATATGGTGCACAACATAGAGCAAGTCATCTTGAGCCTGGATGTTGCTAGTGTCTCCGATATATGGCGGACAACATAAAGTAAGTGAGCTTTCGTTTCCCAGTTGTTCGTCTGTACGCTCATTGTATCAATACACCTATCCTATCCTAGCCGCAGCTACTGCTCCTCTTTCCTTTGGTGATGCAGCTAAGATTGCTTGAGCCTTTGATGGTGGTCCTTTAGTTTGTACGGATTGAACAAATGGTATACAATACCTGCTATTATTGTATTCATTGTGTCATTCAAGTGTCATCACCCATTCTAATGCTACTCTTCTGTGGATCAACATTGAACTTTGAATCTAATTCTTTCTTTTTTTGTGGCAATTCTTTTTTTATACTTTCAATATCTATTCCAGTTAAATCAAAGGTCATTATTGTATCAGGAGAACCTTGTGCAGTATAGGTTACTTTCACTGTTGTAGTCATATTTAGATAATAATATGTATATGATATGTTATTAATTGTCTCCTTTTAGACTATTCAGCTGGGAAATACATTTGCAGGAATTAAGGTTTGTTGGGGGGCAGCAGTCGGGGAGAGTTTTGGATCTCACTATTGTTGTTTTGGCCATTGCCTAGAAAATTATAGTTAAAGCTAAGCCTTGGAATTGAAAAATGTTATGCTTACTCGAATTTCATAAGAGCAGTTCGGGGAAGCCAGAGACTCGATTCATCGTAAACTTCACAGAACAATCGTTTGACATAGGCTCTCACTGTGGTAATGGAAGAACATTACTACCACGACCATCACCAGCGTTATCGCCATTGGCCCCGCCAGCACTACCACCACTTCCAGCAGAAGAACATCCAAGTGTGTGCTGTATAGATAGTGCTTGTTGTCGTAGATTCGCTGCTTGCTGTGATGTTAATTGTCCGTTAGATTCTTTTGAATCTACTTGATTCAAAAATGCACTTAACAAGTTACAAGCAGTCGCATCATTCTCTCGATTTAGTTGTTTTGCAGCAGCATTTGATGGAGCTTCCAGGCTTGTTGTGCTACCCTTACTAAGATGCATGTTATCTATAGTATGAATTAGTTTTTGTATTGCTTGCTTTGGCGTAAGAGTAGTTGTAGAGATAACTGAGACTGTGCTTGAGCCATAATTAGTGATGTATCCATTGCCTTTATCTGGATTAAACACAGCACTAACAGGACTTGTTCCAACAGTAACCGTGTCAATTACTTTGTTAGTTGAACCTGATATTATAGAGACATAGTTTGAGCCTTCATTACCTACGTATATGTTACCTGTAGCTGGATTGTATCCAATACCAGTAGGGTCTGCAAATCCCGCAAGAATATCTATTAGTTTGTTAGTTCGTGTGTCTATCACGGAGACAGAATTGCTGCTGTGACCAGCTACGTACATGTAGTGATTAGATGGATTATATCCAAGCTGTACTGGATCTGGAATATCTGTTATAGTGTCTATTACCTTGTTAGTTGAGCCATCTATCACAGATACGCTGCCAGATCCTTGATTGGCTACGTAAATGTATCCATTATCTGGGTTAAATTCTGCCTCTAGCGAATTTGAACCAACCTTTATAGTGTCTATTACTTAACAACGACTGTAAAACACGTATTAGGATAGTCGACGTATTGTCATACAGCGAGCTTCGAGCAATGAAGATCGCGTACTGTAAAAAAGCATCTGACCCTCTATGCTTTAGGGTATGGAGTGATTAACTATTCAATGCTTTTTTACAGTATTTTGAATGGACAGATTGATTTGTCATTTTCTAACTGTTAACATATAATACTTCTTTCTTACCACGATCATCGTCATCATCTGAGAGGTCTTTTTGTGAGGTAATATCTCAGTTGAATGATTATAGAAATTCAAGGTAACCTAGAGGCTGGCCCCGAATGAAGACATCCTGGAAGTCATTGACTTCGTATTATGAAATGATGCCCAGTGAGTTAATTCTTTAGAGACCAAGACCAGTTACAACAATATTTAAGTTAGACAAATATTATTAGCTTCAATCTGAATTATAACAATAATAATGCCGACAGCATATGTATTAATTAATTGTACTTTAGGATCTGAAGAAAACATTATCAAAGAAGTTGCTAAATTGCCAGACGTAAAAGAAGTAAGAGCAACCTATGGTGTTCATGATGTTTTTGTTAAAGTTAAATCCGATAGCAAAGAGTCAATGAACGATACTATAACAAATAAAATAAGAAAAACTCCGAGAATTACGTCGACTATAACCATGCTAGTTATTGAAGAACAGGGTGGAAAGGAAGAAGAAGAGTAGCAGATGATTTTTCATAAGGCGTACTTACTAAACTAATTATACTAACTTTCATATACATTTGATATGATGCTTGAGAATTTAGTCTATGTGGTGATTGGATTTGTACCTACATTTCTGGCTCTTGAAGCAGCATGGCATTTCACAGCAGGCAAAATTAAGGACAAGACAATAAAGCCTTCCATCTATAAACTATGAAGTAGGGCTATGGGCTCGTACTTTTTTTAATGACGATGACCTCTGGGCTCATGTGCTGCCCCATGCCTGTTAAAGTACCAGTATAGTCATATGGTTATAGAAATACAAAGTAAAGATATTCTTCCCCGATTTGCCCAGCTGTTTTGTCATGATCTTCCGGGGAATAGTGGTTCTTGAAAAATTCTCAAAATCAAAAGACCCATTAAATGCAATAGCTATCACATATCTACGTTTTCTAACCAATTGCCTGTTTGATTAAATGTCATTTTTATGGTAGTCGTTTAAATGTATAAGTAAAGAGATTAAGAGAACCCTTTATTGAAAGCCTCAAACATGTCAATTGATGGTCTTTTACGGTATTCAATTCCATAAAATGCCATTATTTATATACTTTAAATAACCTATAGTACCGATGTCAACAACAAAAGAACAAAGAAGAGAAAAAGATGAAATAAACACAGCAACAACGACCACCACCACACCGACTAATACATCCCAAGTACAACGAGACCAACAGCATTCTGTCAATAGAGCATTAGATGAGACCAGAAACAACATCAGAAGAGCAACAGATGAAGCAAGAAGAGATATTCCACGTTATACTCAAGCTACGAATGAATACCAGGAACAAACTATTCAAACAGCTAGAGAAATATCTGATAACTTTCTAGAATCACAAAAAGAGATCATCAACTCACTACAATCAGCATGGCTACCTCAGATAGATGCAGCAAATAGAGTATTTGTTTCAAGCTGGCTATCTCCTAGACAATTGGCTGACAGCTATGCAAGAGCAGTCAGTAGCTTTGTAGACAATACTATAGCCGCA
>JBKOWU010000277.1:0-35949 GCA_046724555.1 Thermoproteota archaeon
TTCATAGTCACCGGTTTTTCATTCTTCATTTCTCTTTTTGCCTTACATTTTACACAATAAGCTTGTGTAGCCATTACTTTCAGAATAATTATAGACACGTTCTTCTTAAACTTATATTCAAATTGTTCGCCCATCAAGAAATTTATAGAGGGATTTTGCTAATGCTTTCGAGTACACGTTATAATAGTACTCTAATGCTGTACCAAGACCTGTGAGAAATCCAAATATTGCCCTAGTTCATAGTACAACAAAAGAGGCAAAAGAGGCAAAAAAAATGGCTGAGGACACGTCGTCGACTGCTTCGAACAATGCTATCCCGTTTCCTACATTAACAATTCTATACCTGCCAGGCGAAGCAGAAGAGATCGTAGAGGAGATAAGTCAGAAATATTACAACATGACAGTCGAAGATTGCAAAGGATTTTTCCATGGTGGTGCCCAGAGGTCATACAAGAAGGTGACTATATGGAGTCAGGGAATAGATAGCTTGTGGTTCAATGCTATCATTGCCAGCATCAAGGAGTTAGCGAATGTTGAATTTGTACCAATAGTGTCCGGAGGAATAATGTATTCTGTTTAAAATTGGGCTTTTACCATCCTGATTTGTGACCATAAAGGTTAGTAATACATATGCTAAATATACCTTATTTATACAAAATAGATAATACATTCAACCAGGCAAAACCGTTAAGTGAATCTGTTTGGATATTCTACCATCATGAGAAAGAAATATATCGACTACGCGATAGTCGGTTGTCTTTTCGTGCTGGTGGTTTGCATCCTGTACTCAGTTGTGAAATTATATATATTTTTTCAGCGAGTTGATATGTCTATAATTATCTCTAACGTTATTCTTTTTGCAGTTGTTGCTGCGGCAATTCTGTTACTTTTAAAAAAGAGAAGCGATATAGAGGAAGGTGAGCTATTAAGCGACTAAAGCCATACTAACAATGATGTAACATAAATGGTACTGTTTGTTCATGTAAGCCCTAGATGGGATTTGGACCCATGATCTAAGGTTTACGAAACCTTCGCTCTGCCAGGCTAAGCTACTAGGGCAAAGATCATAGGCACGTTTCAAACTCGAATATTTAATTCTTAATGCGTGTGAGTCGATGAATTGCTTAATCGTATTTGGATTATGTGTTTTGGTATACTATATATGCTTAGATAGTAGGTGTAGATGATAAACGCAATGCACGGCTATTATTATTTGTTGGAAACGAGATACCAATAGTTCAGATTTAATAATTGCCCCGTTACGATGTGATTTAATCGGTTAGATCGACTAACGGTAGAGCCACAATCCGACCTAAAAGAAGTGCAAAATAAATATTCCATCTAAATATGTCTATATATCGTGAAGATATCTGTATCTGGAATAAGAGGTGTTTATGGATCGGATCTTTCGTTGCAAAACATAAGTAGATTCGCAAGGTTATTTGCTTCTTCTATTACGAAGTCCGGACAAGACTGCATATTAGCCTGCGATACGAGACCATCGAGCAGACTTATTTTTCAATTCGTCGCAGCAAATCTTATGGGGCAGGGAATAAATGTCTATAACCTTGGCGTAGCTCCTACCCCTATGGTTTTCCGAGAGTCGCGAAACAATAAGGCAGGAGTAGTTATAACAGCGTCTCACAATCCGTTGCATTGGAACGGACTAAAGTTCATAATATACGGACGGGGACTTTTCGAGGAGGAGTTAGGTTTTCTACTTGACGAGACACCATTACCAACGCCTGACAAATTGGGCACATCTAGTGCTATTACCTCGAATTACGTCGATGAAGTAGCTAGTTTGATATCAGATGAATGTGCACGTAACAAAGCTAAGGTGGGGGTAGACCTAGGAGGAGGAGCAGCGTGTGGTTATTGTAATGTACTTTTAAAGCGGCTTGGTCATTCCTTTCATTCCATCAATGATATTCAAGGTATTTCTTCACGAAGCCCCGATCCGACGGCTGAGGAATTGAATGAATTGCGCTCACTTGTGTCCTCAAACAACCTTGACTTTGGTTTTGCATTCGATCTAGACGGGGACCGACTAGTCGTAATCGACAATAAAGGACAAAAGCTGAGTGCTGATTCGACACTTTTACTTTGCATTGCCAGAGCAATCAGCATGGGAATGAAAAAATTTGTATCTAGTGTAGATACCAGTATATCTATTAAGAGATACATACAACAAAACGGTTGCAGCCTGTACTACTCTAAGGTTGGCGAAGCCAATGTAGTTAAAACGATGCTCGACACCGGTTCAGATGCTGGGGGCGAGGGAAGCAGTGCTGGTTTTGTTATGCCACGTTTCAACATGTGCAGAGATGGTTTCTTAGCAAGCGCCATTATTGCATCATTAAGTAAGAGTACTGTTGATGAATGCCTCGCCATCTCATCTCAATATCTACAAGTAAGGTCAGTCCTACCTGTTAATTCTAGTGTTCATATTAAACTGATTGACAGATTGACAGATGTCCTGAAAGCAGAATCATCCGAAATTTCGAATATGGATGGAGTCAAAGCTATAGTAGATGATGATACTTGGATTCTCGTTCGACCATCTAATACTGAAGATGTTCTAAGAATTTCAGTTGAATCTAAGACGGAGAAATCTAGAGCATTATTTAACGATATACGCGAAAAGGTTCAATCCGAATATGAGAAGGTTAAATGAAAAGGATATCATCAGACTTTTTTCATCCAAGCTTAGGGTAAACAAAAGGATAAAAAATGAAAATGATGACGTAGCCCTTTTACCTCTTAGGCACATAATGAGCGATTCTATTTCTGCAGATACAGTTGTCATAGTACTTAAGTCTGATATGCTGGTAGAAAGCACAGATGTTCCTCCGAGAATGAGGGCCTGGCAGATTGCCAGAAAAAGTGTTGTGGCATGCGTTAGTGATATGTCTGCGAAGGGCATCGAGCCGCCCTATCTATGTCTTATTTCCATGGGGATTCCAAGTAACTATTCGAAAGGTAGAATTGCAGATTTGGCAACGGGATTTAAAATGGCATCAACAGAATTTGGGGTCGAGATCGTAGGGGGAGATACCAATAGATGCAATGAACTCGTAATTAATTGTAACCTTGCTGGTTTTTCGAGTTGCTATAGGCCTATTCCAAAAAGAAACGGCGCAAAGCCCGGGGATTTTGTAATATCCTCTGGGTTATTTGGCTATTCCTCTTCTGGTTTGAAGATTCTAGTCAATAAAGCTAGCGCAAGGCGGCAATTCAGAAGGACAGCTATAAACTCAGTCCTGAAGCCTGAACCACAATTAATATTCGGTACCTCAATGGCAAAATTTTTTTCATCGTCTATCGATTCAAGTGACGGGCTAGCCGCCTCAGTTTACGAGCTAGCAAAACAAAGTCAGGTGGATATCATATTAGATAATGTCCCTTCAGCAAAAGACATAGAACAGTTCGCACAACACAACAGTCTGATCGTCAAAGATCTGGTGTATTATGGTGGAGAAGAATATGAAATAATAGCAACGGTATCAAAGACGAATTTGGAAAAGGTCAGACGCTTAGCTGAAAAATTGAAATTGAAATTTTATGTTATTGGAAGGGTAGAAAAAGGAAAGGGCAGAGTTTCTGTTTTAAGCCAAAGAGGAACGCGCTTACATCTTAGGGAAGGCGGTTACATACACAAGTTCACAGCGTAAAACATAGATAGCTAAATTACATTCTCAAACCATACAATAATAACTGCTCTGCTATCATCTGTGTTAGCGATATGTCTGTTATTCTTGTCCAGCGAAAAAGGAAGAGTATATAAAAGCTAGTATACGCATAAGATTCTGTCGTGTCCCAAACGGATGATATTACTCGATACAAGTGGGGAGTAGCACACATATTCAGTAGCTATAACAATACGCTTGTCCATATTACAGATATAAGCGGAGCAGAAACAATCTCCTTTAGCTCCGGAGGGAGGCATGTAACAGCCGACCGTTACGAGTCGTCTCCGTATGCAGCTATGAAATCAGCGGTTGCAGCAGCTGAAGCAGCCGGATCTAAAGGAATTAATGCTCTGCATATACGCGTCAGGGCTGTCGGTGGAGCAGGCTCACGTATACCAGGTCCAGGAGCCCAAGCAGCAATAAGAGCACTGGCGAGGGCGGGATTCAGAATTGGTAGAATCGATGATGTTACTCCAGTACCTCACGATAGTACGAGGAAACCCGGTGGACGAAGAGGAAGAAGAGTCTGACACAAAACTTACATCGCTTCTTGGATACGGAAGCGGGCTTGAATCCGAATAAGTTAAATGCCACTTTGTGGGACCTTTTTTAAGGTATCTGTACAGCTGTGAATGTGCGAGATTACATTGAGGTATCAAAGCCAAGAATAGTTATAGTTTTGGTCATCACTGCTGTCGCCTCTATGTTAGCTGCAACTAGATTTGACAGTACGCCTAGTCAAGCGTGGGACGTTAATTTTTATCAGCTGGGGTTCCTCGTCCTTACAGGTGCTTTGGCATCTATGGGTTCTAGTGCTCTCAATCATTATTATGATAGGGATATAGATGCAATAATGGAGCGCACCTCTAACAGGCCTATTCCATCTAGAAGGTTGACCGCAAGAAGTGTGCTAGCGTACGGGATTGCTCTTTGTGTAGTTTCGGTTGTGGTGGCTTCTTTGACTCTTAATGTCATAGCCACATTTATGATCGCACTCGGAATATTTTTCTATGTAATAATATACACCAGATGGCTTAAACGAACTAATGCTTGGAATATCGTGATCGGCGGCTTCGCAGGGAGTGCTGCCTCGATGGCTGGATGGGCGGCCGCGACTGGGTCGGTAAACTTGCTAGGTTTCTTAATAGGTTGGATCGTCTTTCTATGGACACCCCCACACTTCTGGTGTTTGGCTATCAGAGCGCGTCAGGAGTATGCTAGTGTTCATGTCCCGATGCTGCCAGTGCTAATCGGGAATCAAAGGACTGCTGCATATATTTTGGCTAATACTGCAATTTTAGTTCCATATTCTATATCTCTTTACATATTTGGTCTGGGTTTTTTGTATACCATAATCGCTGCCATCGCCGGGTCCCTGATGTTGATATATCATTATAAACTACTGAGAAACCCCACCCCTCAATTTGCCTGGAAGGCTTATAAAGTGACTGCCCCATATTTGATCATAGTATTTATCGCTGTGGCATTTGATGCACTGATCTATTTTAGAGCTTAATTATAATGGAATTCTAATGACATTGTAATCGTAGGATAATAGTGATGCGATGCATAGATTTTCTAATTGTGTTTTTACCGAACTTACCCAATTCCAAATTTCATCATTCCCAGTCACTGTGGTATACAATTTGGCGTTCTGTCAGAGAGTCGATTTTTATATTCATGGATTCAAGTGCAGATTTAGCAACGTTATAATCAATTTCGCTGGGTACATCGTATGTCTTATTTCGCATTTCAGCGTAGTTATCAAGAATGTATATTATAGACAATAATTGGTTCGCAAAAGACAACGCCATTATTTCAGGAGGATGGCCTTCAGCTCCTATTAAGTTGACTACTCTGCCTTTTGACAGGAGAAATATTCTCTTTCCAGATATCGTTATCGATTCAACATTTGGTCTTACCGTAATCGGGGGACCTCCTTGCGAGTATATGTAATTGATATCAATCTCTACATCAAAATGTCCGGCATTTGTAAGCACTGCCCCATTCTTCATTTTTTTAATGTGTTCCTGTCTAATGACATGAGTTTGGCCAGTACATGTGATAAAGATGTCCCCCTGTGGGGCCACGTTTGATAACCTGCTTACATTGAATCCATCCATCTGTGCCTCAAGTGCCTTGAATGGGTCAACCTCAGTGACTGTGACTATGGCCCCCATTCCTCGAGCTCTTAACGCGAGTCCTTTCCCTACCCATCCATAGCCACATATAACGATGTGTTTTCCTGCCAAGAATATTCCAGTGGATCTTAGAATACCATCTATCGTGCTCTGACCTGTACCGTATTTGTTGTCAAACATATATTTCGTCTTAGCGTCATTTACCTTTATCACGGGGTACAGTAACAGATTTTTCGATTCTAGCGATTTTAGCCTCTTTATGCCAGAAGTTGTTTCTTCTGTTCCACCAATTATATTTTTTGCATTAGATCTATATGCCGTAACGTGTAATTCAGCGCCATCATCAGTGATAATATGTGGCTTGAATTTCAAGACCATTTTCATACAATTTTTATAGTCCTTGAATGTTTCCCCTTTCCAGGCAAAAACCTTTACACCTTCCGAGCCCAGAAAAGAGGCTATATCATCTTGAACCGAAAGTGGATTCGCAGAGCAAATGGCTATCTCTGCCCCTAGCTGTTTTGCCGCCATCACTAGTACAGATGTCTCTTTTGTGACATGTAGGCAGAACCCTAGCCGACAACCTGACAAGGGTTTTGTCTTCCTATACTTGGTTGTAATTTTATCAAGTATCTTCATATGAGCGCAAGCCCATTGGTAGGAATAGTTTCCCTTTCTTGATAAAGAAGTACCCGTGAGCTCTCTGCTACGCAAAAAGTAATTACAATTTTACACTAGAGTCAAACGTGTATTAAAACTATCGTCATTTCATTATATAACCTCGGCCCAATAACTTTCAGAATACTTGTCCAAATCCGGGTCATCGCTGAGTTTTTTATTGTCATTTTGGTTGTCGATGGGGTTATTGGAGTAACTGACATTGGCCATCGTGACTTCAAAGCTGGCATTTTGTGCAGCTCCCTCCAATTTATTCAAACGCTTGTTCATCTCTGCAGCAACAACATCTTTCGGCAGTCCACGATGGCTCATTTGATCGTGTGCTTGAATCATCAAATCCGCTGCCTGTTGTACCGAAATTCTTCCCTCCTCATAAGATGAGGACATTCGCCTGCAAATAGCATTCGCATGTGTATAGACCTGTTTGTGTTCACAGTTTGTATTTTGTTTCACCAAATTACGAAGGATCGCGCGCTTTTTCAGATCTATGACTACCATCCTGTTGTATCGTTTGCGAAGATTGGTCTTTTTCGCAGACGAGGGCTCTTCTGAACTTCGATCCATGACGATCAGTATCTTGATTGCATGGCAATTAATATATGAGTTTTATTCAACATCCTAGTCGCTCTTTTCTAGACGCACACACTGTTCAGGACTCAATCTCTAGCTAGCAATAACATTCTTCCTGAATCGAGGCATGTATTGTTCAAGAGGATCATAAAAACAGACGCAGAAAATTGAAAGGATAGAACGATAGTGCATCCTGATTAAGTCTGTATGGAACACCATTATATAACGAAAATAGTATAATTGTGTCACTTGTTGCAGTATGCCAGTTTGCTCAAATAAACTACTTTGATACACAAACTCGAAGCGGCGCTCCTACGTATATATTGATTAAATAATATGGCCGGCGGATGTCCATGTTCTAGATGTCCATGTCTCATGACTTGGAGCCTAGCGCGGTTTTTTTGCTAGACTATTTTAGTCCCAAAATGCTTTCTTTAGAAAATGCTTTGTTTATATCATTCTCTGTCATCAGGCCTTTGCTAAGGATCAACTCCCTGATCGACCTCTTTGAATTTATCGATTCCTTGTATATTTCAGCGGCCTTGAGATATCCAATATAGGGATTCAAAAGTGTGACAAGTATTGGACTTTTTTCGACATTTTCAGCAGTTCTTTCTGAATTTACTTTTAAATTGTCTACCATATTTGCGGAGAATATAGGGAGAAAATTCTTCAGCATATCTGTAGATTCTAGCATGGACTTTAGCATGCCTGGAAGCATAACGTTAAGTTCAAACTGGCCAGCCTGCGACGCCATCGCTACGGAAATGTCATTGCCTACTACATTGAAACATATCATATTCAGACACTCGGCCAGAGAAGGGTTAACTTTTCCTGGCATTATAGAAGAGCCCGCGTGGACGGCAGGAATTAACAGTTCATTTAGTCCTGCATCCGGTCCTGACGCCATTAATCTAAGATCATTTGCAATTTTGATCAGCTCCAGCGCAAGGTTGCGAAGAGTAGAGGAGCAATTGGTTATATCGAATTTGCTTTGTAACGAATAATACATATTCGGTGACGGCTTTAGGTTCAAACTAGACGCTTCCGATAGGTGTTTAACAACAAGTTCTCTGTAGCCTTTTGGAGAATTAGCACCGCTCCCTACTGCTGTTCCTCCCAGAGCCACATCTTCCAGGTCTTCTAGCGATATGGCTATCTTTTGTCTTGCTTTTTTTAGCGAGTAGGAGAAAGCCTTGAATTCGGCGCCGACGGTAACTGGGATGGCATCCATGAGATGAGTTCTTCCTATTTTTATGTAGCTTTCGAATTGGGTAGATTTCCTATCTAGTGATTCAATAAGCGAGTCAAGCGATGATAGCAATGGATGCATATTTAACAAAATAGAGACGTGCATGGCAGTAGGAAACGTGTCATTGCTGGACTGCGACATATTTACATGATCGTTCGGGCTTATGACTGTGTATTCTCCTTTGCTTTTCCCCAAAATTTCCAAAGCGCGGTTCGCAATTACCTCATTTGAATTCATATTAAATGCAGTTCCAGCACCAGAGTTTATCGCGTCTAGTACAAATTGATCAAGAAATTTACCCTCGAGGATTTCGTCGCAAGCCTTGACTATTGCGTTGGCCTTCGAGGCGTCAATAGCCCCGAGTTCTTCGTTTGCCAGTGCAGCAGACCGTTTTATCATAGCGTAAGCTCTGATGAGATTTGGATGTGCTCTGTGACCGGTCACTTTGTACTGTTGCATTGCACGAGCCGTAAATGCTCCGTAATAATGTTCCTGGGGAATTTGTACTTCTCCAAGTGAATCCTTGTCAACTCTATAGTAAGACATGACGACGAGAATAATAATAATAATAGTAAAGGTATTTGAATGGTACGAGCAGCGCCGATTGGTTGCCAGAAAGAAGGGAGTTCACAAATATTATTATTGGCTCGACATCATTATCTTACGCGAATAGCATTTAATTTAATTTAATTTAATTTATAATCGCGATTATTGCTAGAGCCTCGATCATTGATACCTCTGAGTCTGAAAGATATGCGCCATCTAGCAATGGATGTTCAGTTTTGCTAAATGAGGTGAATTTCATGCGATGAGTTACTATTGCGGGAAGAAATCTGACCATTGTACCAAATACGATCTTTGAATAATAGTTGTTTTTAACATAGTCTTTCCTCTCGTCTACGTCCAGTGCAGATAATTCATAGATTATTTTAATTTTTCCTAAACCAACAAATGCCTCCTCTGAATCTCCTCTCTTTGTTATGAAAACAATTTTAGATCCTTTTGCCCAATCCCTTCTAAGTTTAGTGTAATATACCCGCTTCCAATATATTTGATTTACAAGTACGGTTCGCGAAATTTTCACGATACAGTTACTCATTGGGACCTTGCGAATATGGTGACATGTATTATTATAAATTATCTTGGCTCCCTGTCTAGAAGATTGTATCAGCATGCTCGAATTGTTGTGGTCTATTAAATTTGATCCAGCATAGGCAGCAGCTAATATATGAGCATAGACATTCTCAGGGCCTATGCAAATTAGCGGCAAAGCCCTTGTTTGTGATTCGATCGATCAAACAGGCATTAGCAGCTTAAGGGCTGCAGGAATGACGGTTGATTACACGCCAGAAATAACTAGTGATGAATTGATTTCCAGGGCAAAGGATTATCAGGTCATAATTGTTAGAAGCAGAACAAGGATCACTAAAGAAGTTATCAATGCTGCAATTAATGCTAAGATTATTGCTAGGGTCGGCGTAGGGTTGGACAATATAGATCTGGATACGGCTCAAACGAAGAATATTCGCGTTATCAATGCTGCTGAAGCAGCAATAAATGCTGTGTCCGAGCTTGCGATAGGTCACATGATAAGTCTCGCCAGATCTATACCTTACGCGGACTCAGAAACGAAAAAAGGACACTGGGTTAAAAATAACCTAAGCGGAGTAGAGCTCAAGGGTAAATATCTAGGCATTGTAGGAGTTGGAAATATTGGTCGAAACGTAGGACGCATTGCTAGAGCTCTAAGAATGAATTTGATTGGTTACGACTTGTATCCAATAAATAGAGATTTTGTCAAGGAAGTTGGTTTAATTATCACCGATCTTGATACCTTGTTAGAAAGTGCAGACTTTATCACATGTCATGTACCGCTAACTCAGGAAACAAGACATATGTTCAATGCAGAGAGATTCTCTAAGATGAAAAAAACATCCTTTATTGTAAACACCTCACGTGGTCAGATAATTGATGAAAATGCGTTGTATAGTGCACTCGTCGAGAGAAAGATTGCCGGTGCGGCGCTAGACGTATTCGAAATAGAACCGCCAGCCAAGAGGATGCTAGTAGAACTCCCAAATGTAGTTTGTACTCCTCATATAGGGTCACAAACCCGAGAGGCACAACAACTAGCATCTACTGTAATTGCAGAGAAAGTTATCCAGGCGCTCGCAGGCTATGAGAACCCTGCAAGTGGGCTCAACATGTAGACATTTGGATTTTAGGTACTTACGTCTACCAGCGGCTACAAGGAACCTTTGGGAAGGGCATCAAGGGAAGATTTTAATTTCTAAAACTTAATTCGAAATCCGTTTACAATTATTGCACCAATTCGTTTTTATATACAGATATTAAGGGCGGTGCCAGTAAGAGGTTATTATGCATAACTACATGACTGCTACATGGGCTAACATGTGGAAATCGAATAATGACGTATTGAAATCTAAAGCAGTCGTCTGGAGAACAGAAGAGGTCATTCACAAAATTAACAGACCGAGCAGACTTGACCGTGCAAGAAGGCTAGGCTACAAGGCGAAGCAGGGTATTATCGTAGTTCGGATTAGAGTAGGTAGGGGAGGCATGAGAAAGCAAAGGCCTGTCTCAGGTAGAAGACCAAAACACTTGGGTGTAGTTCACATAAAGCAGGGTACTAATATGCGTAAAGTCGCAGAAAGCAGGGTGAGCGAAAAATTTCCGAATTTAGAGGTACTGGGATCGTACTATCTACACAAAGATGGCAGGTACTTGTGGTATGAAGTTATATTGGTAAACCCACATCATCCTGCAATTTTTAACGACAAAGAGATGCGCGGAAAACTTAGGGCTTTTGCAAAATGATGCAGTCAATAAAATAGGCACATCTGAAATTGTATTGGTATATTGCTGAGATGACAGTACCTGCATCGATTCTCGCGCTTTCATTGCTTGAGCAAAGATAGTCTGACTTTTTGGTGTATCAGTTCTTATTGTATATTGAATTTCTAATTAGCTTGATTATCCTTGATGTCTCTTCTCCAGATGCATCGCTGTCTAACGTGACATAGTAAAAAGTGTCGTCCTTGTCTATTGTCAATACCTTCACTTTTTCATTTTCAGTCAATGTATAGTATGTTTTTCCTATAGAATTCTCAAAGGCCTTTCTGAACTGGATTCTAGTTGCTTCGAGAAAAAAGTCGTTCCTAGCCTCGTCAGGCTTGAAAAGTGGTACAACCCCTTTTCGTAATTGTCCAGCTAGCGTTCGACCGAACCTGTTTATTATGCCCACATAACGAATTTTAGGTGATAACTGAATAGTATTGCGGCAATCCTCTCTGTATTTTATGGTCTGGTCTGCTGACGATTCTGGTCCACTCATGAAAATATATCCCAAATATCACTGTGAGTGCATGATAAATATATTCTGGTAACGGAGAATAAACATCTTCACCAACTAGTTACCACTGCTATTGTACGAGGTAATCATATACATGTCGATCATATTTAAATCGCTGTCATAGATTAGTTGATCACTATAAAGTGAAAGGAATATGGCAGATGCATGGTTGGTTCATGTAAAATGTATAAACGAATCCGATAAAACAAGTAAGGTATAGTTGTATTTTATTTTCATAGTCTAATGACGTACTTTGGCAAATACCTCATTAACTTTTTGTATAATGTATGGAACTGCTCCCACAGCATGTTACCTAGGTAAGTTTTATTAGCGCTCAGATTTTCTTACCTGATAATACAAGACTATTTCGCCGTTCCTTTGTCTTGAGAGATTTGTCAACTTCATTTTTGCGGCTTTGCAGATATGTCTATATCCCTCCCCTTCCACCAAAGTCGTAGCAGTTCTCCCCCCCGCTACTAGAGGTGCTATTGTTACAATTAATTCAGATACTAGTCCTTGTCTGAGAAGGGACCAGTTTAGCTCGCCTCCTCCTTCAACAAGAACTCTATGTATTCCAATACTTTGCACAATAGATAAAACATTTCTCAAATCAACAAGACGACTTCCAGCAACTATTACCAACGCACCACATTCCTGTATTTTCTTTATCCTACTTGCAGGCGCTCTATTTGTTACAGCAACTATAGTAATCCTATTATGTGCACTACGCAGGATCCTGGAGGTAAGTGGTATTTTTGCCGTGCTGTCTATTATAATTCTGACTGGATCTACACCAAGTCTTTTTGGCAGCCTAACGGATAACATAGGATCGTCAACGAGAACAGTCGATATACCTACCATAATTGCGTCCACTGATGATCGCATTTCGTGAACTCTATTTAGATCCTCTCTTGAAGAGATTTTAGAGTCGCCGGAGACAGTAGCAATCTTGCCGTCGATTGTCATTGCAGCATTAATCTTGACCGACTGACTATAGTTCATCTACAAATTTTCCATTTATCATTACAGCTCTTATAGAGTCTTGACTAGCTCTATGAATTATTGAAGCGTATGCATTATGTATTGGATACAAATCGATATGCCTCTTATCAATGAATATCAAGTCTGCGGCCCGTCCCGGAGCTATATATCCTGAGTTTAATCCAAGAAGATCTGCACCATTTACCGTTGCAAACTTCAGAATATGTCGTGGATTTAAAAATTCCTCTTCTTCTGTTGCCCTGGATACCTTCCAAATATAATCCATTTCCCTTAGAATATTAGGAGAATTCAACATGACATTGTCTGTTCCTATGGCAATCTTGCATCCAGTCTTTAGCATTTTTGCGACTCTGGGGATACCGGCGCCAATGACGCCGTTTGACCGAGGGCAGATAACGATCCCGCACCCATAGCTTGCCAGTAGGGCAAAGTCTTCTTCAGTTGCATTGGTCATGTGAACAATAAAATGCGGCTTCAAATATTCCATGATCCGTTCTACTTCTGTCTTTCCGGTTTTTAATAGCGAAAACCTGGTGGTTTCTCTGGACTCAGCAGCATGAATTGAGAGCAATGGTCTTTTTAAAGTCCTTCCGTCGATATTCCTCTGTTCATTTATTAAACAATGATACTGTTTGAGTGATTCGTTGGAATTCTCATTTGCACCGCTTAATCCGAGCCCATCTGACATCAGCAAAACTTGGCGAGCATGTTGTAATTGTTCTGACGTTAGACCTACTGTTTTAATGAACTTTGCTTTTTTTTCGTTTAGAGTTGGTTTTGTTTTCGCAGAATGGATTGTCATCGTTCCTTTAGGGTCAAGGTAAGATTCAACCCTGCCTAAAACCACACAATTAATGGGTAGACCACTTATTGAATCTTTTAATAATCGTACTCCTTCTTCCCCTCCTTCTCTAAAATCCGCAAATGCAGTTATGCCTTTTTTCATCATGGAAATGGCAGAATTTCTGATAAAGGATCTGAGATACTCTTGTCTGGTATTCTTTAAAATTGACTGCTTTATTCCAAAAACAGGATGGACCCTTGCTTCTAGCCCTGATTCAACTCCCAGGTCTTTTCCAATGGAGTCACCTATATGGGTATGGGCATTTATAAATCCCGGAATCACAAGAAATTCCTCTGCATTAATTCTCTTGTTACTAGAATCAATGTCTCTACCCTTCGCAACACTGTTGTGTTTCGAATGATTTCCAGCACCAGCACTAGTTATAATCCCGTTGCTGGTGATTTCTATAAATCCCTTGCTCACAAATGTTAATTCTCTTCCAAGGAGCATACTTGCGTCTTCAATTATCAAAGACAATTTATCTCGTAAAAAGGCAGGATCTTTCCTGTATTTCTCAGATCTCTTATAGTATCAAGAGCCTTCGTTGCGGCTTGAGCTGCTTTTCTTCCTGTCCTGCCAATGCCTATTCCACAATTCAATTTGATTCCAGTGTCTTGACTTACCATTTGAATAATTCTTCTTGCGGCTTGCTTCGTGGTCCCATTTGAAACGACCATAAAATTGTCTCCCCCTATGAAAAAGGTTATGGCGCCCTTTTTGAGAAATCTTTGGGATAGTGATAGCCCAATCTTCGAAACGAGTGTTGTAACTTCATAGGGCGACAATGTCGAGCTGAGTTCCGCAGAATCATTGACATCAATGTGCATTATTTTAACGATATTATTGTTATATTTGATTGCATTCCGGTTGAGGCTATACCGGGAAAACGGTCGCTTGCCAAAGATCCTGCGCCTTTTGTCCAAGGTTAGACTTTGCTTCCTTGCCCTATGAGCATTCAAATTTGCCTCAAACGGTGTTCTCCCCGTTCCGATCGCCATCGACAGTTTTAGTGCGCTATACAACTTTCCAAGTTCTGTTTGAATCTGTAGGTGCTCTTGTAGAGAAAGACCGCTGCTTATTACGAAGTATTCATCAAACCTATTTGGATAGACTAGACAGTTGAGCTCTGAAAATAAGCGTTGCAAGTCATAATATATTTTTGCTTGAAGCATTTGCAGAGCCGATTCTCTGTCGCTGCCAAGCCCAAGTGTCCATGGACCATAGCCGTCAATCCTTACTACCGTAATCTGGATTGTCAATCTATTGTTGTCACTTTAGCCGCTGAACTAGGTTTTGCATCTCTTATCTTTTTGATTCTAATGACCATCTTAACTGCAGTATTCACGGCACGCAGAGGAACAACTTTTGTTCTAGCTAGTGCCTGCTCAAATGTCATATCAGGACCTGTAATTCCGAGTGCTACTGGTTTACCATGCTTCACTGATAGGTCCGCTATTAGCCTGGCAGCATTTTCCGCCACTATTACGTCATGACCAGTTTCACCTTTGATTACTGCACCCAAAGCCACTACGGCATCAACATCTTTCTTTTTAAGAAGCTGTTGTATTATTAACGGCATATCAAATGAACCTGGCACATAACACACATACTTGACGGTTGCATTAATTTTTCTGGCATGAGCCTGAGCCTTTTGAAGCATCTGCGATGTGATCCTCCTATTAAACTCAGAGGCCACTATGGCAATCCTTATTTTTGTATCAAATTTCAATTTGTGTGCATCAAAGTTGCTTGATGTGGATTTTTTTAAGTTGACTTGATTCGATGAACGGAATATCATTCCTAGCGGCGTATTTTTTAGCCTCTTCTGATGACAACGCATTATAGGTAACAGGGTCCAGCATTTCGCATATCACAACCGCAGAAGTAATACGTGCCAGATGAGCCAGATAGATGCAGAGTTCAGTATGGCCAGCTCTCTCATGGGTAAGTCCCTTTGAGGCTATTAAGAGCGGCACATGACCAGGTGCCCTAAAACTATTCCCGAATTGTTCTATCCCTCCACAATCGATGTTCTTGCATATATTTGCCATTGAGGATATGGTCATCGCTCTATCTGCATCTGTGATACCCGTGTATGTATTGCGATGATTTATACTGATTGAAAAAGAGGGTTTGTCCCCATATGGTGACTTGTCCCAAATTAATTTTGAGAAAACTTGGTTAACTGTTGAAAGACCGCGAAGTATGTCGTGCATATATGGAAGACCCAGCTTTGAGGCAACATAGTTTGAAATAGCTAAACAGATAAGACCACCTGCTTCTTTTCTCATGGTAGCTACATGTTTTGGCCTGATATATTCTGCAGGAAAAACCATGTCTATTTCATTCTCTCGTGTCTCATCATCATGAACAAGAATGAATTTGCCGCTTCGCAATGCTGTACATGCTTCTTCGATTGAAGACAAACGAAATAGCTTTAATCAAATCTTGTTATATAGTTTACTAATTTTCGAGTCGATACTATTTTTTTGGTAGTATCTTGGAGACGTACCTGCTAATTATGTCTGATTCTATATTGACTACATCACCAACCGATTTTCTTCCTAGGCTTGTAAGTAATGCAGTATGAGGTATCAGGACTACAGAAAATGAATGAGTTGCTATATCCACGACGGTCAGGCTAGTTCCATTTACTGCTATCGAACCCTTGGTAACAATTAAACGCAACACTTCTCTATCCTTTACTCTAATCCACATCTTTATTTGGGAATCTGATTTATCTATGTCTTCAATCGTTCCAGTTGTGTCTACATGTCCAAGAACTAAATGTCCCTCCAGTCTATCGCCCAGTCGCAAACTCCTTTCGATGTTTACCTTGTCTCCAACATTCAAGGACCCCAAGCACGTACGATTAGTGGTTTCCTGAACCAAGTCAAAGTCAGCTTTATTGTTGTGTATTGCTGTAATGGTGAGACAGACCCCATCTATACTTACGCTATTACCAACTTTGAGGTTTTTACTCAGGCGACCAAGACATACGGTTAGTTTCAGATCTGAGCGTCGTTGATCCTTTTTAGATCTCATTTTGGATATTGATTTTACCGAGCCTGTGCCTTCGATAATTCCGCTAAACATACCTGTTCATTGATTATAACGGAAATGTACTCATAAAAAATTATGCTTCAGTTCAATAAAGTATGTGCTATATTTTGGTAAATTACGGCCTGAACACTAAATGATCTATCTCTGTACTTAGCTAGTTGTACTGGGCGATTATTGATTGCTCGACGGTAAAATAAAAAGGGATGAATGAGCTTCAAGATGACAAGGAATGAAGATGAAAAGTGATTCCCTGGAAAAAATTGCTAGTGAAGTCATTGGATGTCCGCTTTGCAAACTTTCTAGAACAAGAAAGAGTGCTGTACCGGGTGAAGGACAAGTGTCAGCCAAATTACTGTTCATCGGTGAGGCCCCTGGAAAGAACGAAGATCTAAAAGGCAAGCCCTTTGTTGGAGCCGCAGGACGAATTTTGGATGAAGCTATGAAAAAAGCAGGACTAGAAAGATCAAAGGTTTTCATAACGAACGTAGTAAAATGTAGGCCACCAGGCAATAGAGTACCCGAGGAAGATGAACGCATAGCATGCCGACCATATCTCCAAAGACAGATTTTACTCTTGTCGCCAAAGATCATCTGTATACTCGGAAGTGTTGCGTATGCGTCAATTCTAGGAGGAAAGTCAATAACTACAAGCAGAGGTAAAATCACAGTGCACAAAGGCCAACGATATTTCTTAACAGTCCATCCAGCAGCGGCAATTTACAACAGAAGCTTGCGTGATATATTTGAAAATGATATTTTAAAATTATCTGAGGAATTTAAAAAGATCGAAAAAAATCGGTATGGAGACTCTTTGCTACGCTATATGGAAAACAATTAATTCGCAATAGCAAATGCCCATTATTAGCAATTTCCACACGCCATTTGGGTCTCTAACCAAATTGTCAAGGTCCCAAGAACTAAGTTTAGGGAGAACTTTGTGGGCTTGTATGATAGGAGGTACGCCTCCTAATGCGCTCTTGGCAGATATGAAAGCTGTTTTTTACCTGTATGTTTTTATTCGTTAGGCATAGAATTGATATATTTACTCAAATTGATTTAGCTCTAAGTCTATTATCATTAACATGATCTTTTTTAATAATTGAGAACTGTAAATATGCACGGCAGCTATACTAAACCTCGAGAAAAGCAATAATAAGAGATCTGGTAAAATACAAAAATCATCAAAACAGCAAATATTAAACGAAAAGAATATCTATGATTTATACCAACCGTTGGTTGACAAGGTCATTTATATCGATGATCAGCTCATATTATTGAACCAATTGATATCCACTTTAAAAACAAGTGAAAACATCCCACTTGATTCTGTCTCAGTATTAAATTTAGCAGAGTATATAACCAATATGTCAAGAACCGTGTTCAAAGATGCCAACATGCTCATAAACGAGATCTTTCATTTCGACTTAAACTCAGCTAGAAAACACAGACTGCAACCTAAACCCCAACAGAAAAGCCTAAAATCAAAAATTTTTCCAATCGCAAGACCGGAAAATTCGTAAGGTCGGATCTGTAGAGTCTACACATAAATAGTTTTTGCAATTTATAGAATTCGGAATAAAAATTATGCGTATATATCTGATTGTTTATTGACGTCTACTTGACCACCATCACTGGGCAAGCTGCATAACTGACCACACCTGATGCTACGCTTCCAAGGAGTAGCTTCTTAAAACCAGACCTACCGGTAGTTCCAAGGACTATGAGGTCAATGTGCTGGCTTTCGGCATATTCCACTATTGTTCCTTCGACTGACATCTGACTATCAACGAGGTCTGTTTTCAATGAAATGTTGTTTTCTTTTGCAGCCTCTTCTATATTAAGAAACCATTCTTTTGATTCCAGTGTTTCTTTCTCTTTTTCGTGTTTTACTGTATCTGGACGAGATCGAAATCCGTACGAAGAGAGCGGAATATGAGAAACCGTTAAAGCGATAAGCTCGGCGTGATATTTTTTTGCCAATTCAATTGCATAGTCGACTGCCCGCATTGATTGTTCTGAGCCATCGACTGGAACCAATATTTTCGAAAATTTTTCCACTTTATTGGACACTTCTTTATTCTAGTAATTTGTATTAGTGGTCTTTTCTATAAACTTAACAACTCTTGCATTTAATGTTCACATATATGCATCACCTTCATCAGATGTCAGAGGCTACTGAAAGATTATTTTTAATTCATAGGAATTTTCAAGAGCTGGCACGTATGTAGACTAGCCATTGTACCGATTAGTATCGACAAAAGGTAGTGATATTCTTTATCAGAATATTTCACATATCGATGATTTTATCCTATGTATTGAGGACATCAAAAAACAAGCTTCGAATAGCTGGAACAAGCCCAGGCATATGATAACCACCTATGCATGTATCTGAGGAGCTCGTAATAGCTGATACCGCTTAACGGAAGTGGGGTATAACTTCTTTTGCAAGCAGCTTTACCATTTTTTGTCGGTCCGGGCTAGAGTTTGTAATAACGATTTCTGTAAACCCAGCATCAACATAAACCTGAAGCTTCTGGATAGCCTCTTTTGCACTTGATACGACTAGCAACATTTTTTGCATTGTATCATCGCCAACTACCTGCCCGTTTTCCTCAATTTGTCTCGGATCGTGTACGTCTACGTCAAAGAACGCTTTTATCATTGATCCTTTCCAAAAGGATATTGACCTTAGTGCTTTTTGTTTATCTTCGTCATACGAGCCGGGGATAAACAATATTTTTTGTACGGAGTCATAATCTTTCCCTACTGCGTTTGTTCCCTCCTTTAGAGCAGGAAATATTTTGTTTTTGATTTTATCTACGTTAAGCTCATTAGTAACAAATCCATCTCCCTGTTCTCCCGCGAGTCTAGCTGACTGCGGGCCGAGACCTGCTATGTATAGCGGAATAGGTGTCTTAGGCTTTGTATAAAGCTTGGAATCTTTCAATTCGTAATATTTGCCCTTAAAACTCACCCAATTTTGTTTCCATAGGGTCTTGATTATCTGTATAGCTTCCTTTAACCTTTCAAATCTCTCAAGGCTAGATGGCCAACGATTTCCTGATGGTACCTCATTTAATGCCTCTCCCCTACCGACCGTCAAAAAGACTCTGTCTGGGAACATGAAGCCTAAGGTTGCAAAAACCTGTGCAACAATTGCAGGATTATATCGAAGTATGGGCGGAGTGATGCCAGTGCCGATCGTGATTGTGCTGGTTCTAGCAAGCGCAGCACCCAGCCATGGCCAAGCAGCCCCACCTGAGGCTCCAGTATCCCACCAGGGCATATAGTGGTCACTTGTCCAACATCTCTCTATTCCATTGCGCTCCATGACAAGAACATCATCAAGTAATTCTAAAGGATTAACTTGCTCGTGTGCCGCTTGGATACTAAATTTTGTCATCTTCTAGAGTACCCTCTGTTATGTTACATGTATTTGTATACTCAAGGGACCAATTTAGTTGCATCAATGTAGAACGAGCGTCTAATTCGTCTCTATGTTGTGCATGGGTAGATGAATATAAAAAAGATTGAATACTTGGGGCTACTACTCAGACTTGCAGGATTACTTTTCTTTAGAACGACATCACCTGGGCAGTTAGCCTTCCTGAATAATTTGGTAGGCGTATTTGAATACCAATCAGACAAACAAGAAAATGCTTCATCGAAAATATGGGCATGATGATGGAAGGCGAGACTACCGTAGATAGGTTCTGGTTCAGGAATTGATGTATTTTTAGCTGCAAACAAAGCAAGAACCTAACGTACAAACGGGACGAAGAGGATAGAAGAATCTAAATTAGCATATGCAATTTTTTAGCTGTGCTTATATATTTTCCAAAGAGACTTTAGCCTATGACTCCACATGAATTAGAGCCAGCCTCTAGGTCTGCCACCTTTATAGTATCACATGGTGTCATGTTCTTGTTAATGTCCATTATTTTCTTATAATTCATTGGCTGAGATGGAATATTATTCATCAAAAATTTTGCAAATTCTTCATATGGAGCAGAAAGAATTCTGACCTTTTTCCTTATCGATTCTATCGTAGCGAAGACAGGTTTTTCATGCTCAAAACTAGCACTAAAATGCGCAGGGAGGATTATTGTCTCATCAGGAAGATTCAGTATCTTTTGATGATACGTATCAAATAGACTGTCAGTAAATTCTTCTGTTTTATCATGAAGATCTGGTCTTCCTATTCCATCTACAAACAATAGATCTCCTGTGAAAACATAGGTACTATTGCCATTCAGAGTTAATTTAAAGGACATACTTCCTTTTGTGTGACCTGGTGTATGTACTGCGTCTAGTTGAATCCCATCGCTTAAATGTATTCTGTCACCATCTCTGATTTGATTTACAGTCGTTAGCCCCGTATCATTGTGAATTTGATATCCTTCTATTGAACTAATACAAACACCATCGCCAGCAACTTTAGCAAGTTTAGTTGCACCCGAAACATGATCCGCATGCATATGTGTATCTATTGCATTGGTTATACACAGATTATTTTCCTTCGCAATTTTGTCTATAGGCTTGTTTACTCCACAAGTTGGATCTATGACAATTGCATTTTTACTATCAGCATTTTCTCGGGATGCGGATGAAACTATATATGTCATACAGCCTTTAGAGACTCTTCTTAATTGCCAAATTCTTACTGGTGACTTACTGTTGCTGTCTGTAGAAGGAATCACAGCAACATCATACACATCATTCCACCCATCTAAGCCTCCTTTGATACTCTTTGCATTATAGCCATGCTGCGATAATATCTTAGCTGCTGACATTGATCTATTTCCATGTGCACAGAACGTAACTATTTCCTTGTCTTTTGGAATATTCTTTAAAGCATCAGGCGATGATAAATCATCAATTGGAATTAGTGATGAATCTTTATATTTATCATATGAAATCTTCCACTCCTTATGTTCCTCTGGCGTCCTTACGTCTAAAATAAAAATATCTTCTCCCTTGTCAATCTTCTGCTTTAGAATCTCTGCCTTAATTTGCAGCAAATCATTATCATTATCTTTGCTTTTTTCACTCTCTTCTACCATTTACTATACGACCCTCTGAAAATTATAAAAAAAGATTTATTTAAATGGTATCTCGATAAACATAATTTTCACTGAGAACATTTCCCATTTTATCATCTTCTTTACTTTCTCTCCTTCATATATAAGATAACAAAAATTCCTGATGCAAATGCAACAGTTTGCTCTAACCCGACCATGGAAATGCGTTGACAATAACGAGGATAAGAAATTGGGTTCTGTTACTCTTAGTCCTAGTCTGATATCTTTAGCGTTATTGTTGTTATTATCATGCAACCATTATCAGTTAATATTTTAATTAATTCATATTAAAATTGTACTTTTAGAATGCTTCACTCATAATCTTCATGAATGCAAATGTACATCGCGGATGTTTATTTTATGATTCTAATTTCTTCCTTTGAATTTGCATATTGTATTGCTATAGTGTTTGTAGGTGAACCATATTTTTTGTAGTGATATCGAGGTGGACCGGGTGGGATTCGAACCCACGACCTCAGCAATGCCAATGCCGTATCCTACCGGACTAGACGACCGGCCCGCGCGGCAATTGAACTGTTTTATTTGGTTATTAATAATTTTAACGCAAAGAAACAAGATTATAACCATCTGTTTTCTTTGAACTATGGAAGAGAGTGGCCCTGGAGCAGTCTATTGGAGCGGTAATAAAGTACCAAACTTCACCTGAAAATACAGAATCCTCAGAGTTTCTCCTGCTCAGAAACAGAAGAGGTTTTTGGGGATTTCCGCAAGGCCATAAGGAAAAAGGGGAAACAGAAATCCAAACGCTACTACGGGAGGTCTTCGAGGAAACAGGCATCAGCTCCTTGGACGTTCAATCCTACGTTGGCAAGATCCGCTATTCTTACTTTAAAGCAGATGGGATGAAATCCGACAAGGAAGTTAGATTTTACTTTGCCACTACGTCAACCAAGACTGTCAGGCTTTCTACTGAGCACGATGGCTTCGTCTGGGCGACATTTTTGGATGCCCTATATACTCTTGACCACAGACAACTAAAATCAATACTAATCAAAGGACACAGAAGGGGGCTCTACTAAGGCTGTTCATGGATTATTTGTTAAAAAGTCGTTGATCGTAGCAATAGATTTATACTCAATGCTAGACGGAATAAGGGAGGACACGTAAACAAATGACAGCCGGGAAGCATATAGTTTTAACAGCAGATCGAAGTCTAATGACCAATTACAGAGGAAACTTCCTGTATGGTTTTATTGCATGTGGGCCTTATGAGCTCATTCCTGAATTTGTATTTGACAGGTTATTCTGTCCTAGTGTTGAAACAGATCAAAACACAGGAGAGGTTAAGGTCGCACAATGCGGACTAAGAAGAATAGAGTCCGCTCTTTTGAAAGAGTACAAACGAGAGGATGTTTTCCTAGCGCATCCAGATATGCTCAACAAATGTATAGGACCGCAGACAAAAGTAGTTGGAATCAATGTAATGGATCCACTGGGAATGGCACCTGTGACAACTACCATGTCACCAGAAAAGCTGTCTTATGTGGCTATGAAATTTAAAAAGATGTGTGCTTCCTTAATCCAGCTAAAAAAGAAATATAATTTTAAGGTAGTGGTCGGGGGGAACGGCGCGTGGGAGCTCGCAAAACCCGACAGAATGAAAATTCACGGTATAGATACAGTAGTTATAGGCGAGGCTGACGAGCTTGCGCTTGACCTGTTCCATGATTTGCAGTCAGGCGATGCCCCTGAGTTACTTCATACATTTGTCAGAAATATAGAGAATATACCGCCTATTCGGGGTCCAACTATAAATTCTTTGATAGAGGCAATGCGTGGTTGTGGAAGAGGATGTGACTTTTGCGATGTAAACAAACGTTCGAAAAAAGATATTCCATTAGAACGATTACAGACAGAAGCAAGAATCAACTTGAAATATGGTTTCGACTCAATATGGCTACAGTCAGATGAAATGTTGCTTTACGGATGTGATAATAGAGACTTTGTCCCTAATGCTGATGCGATCGTAGGTTTGTGGAAAGGACTCAAATCAGTAGGCGCTAACTTCATAGGGACAACACATATGACGCTGTCTGCAGTAGCATGTTCGCCCAACCTCATCAAAGATTTATCAGAAATAAACGATATGCACAAAAACGGTAGGTGGCTTGCCACCAATTTAGGCGTTGAAACTGTAGCGCCAAGAATGGTAAAGAAACATCTAGGTATAAAAACAAAGCCATATCAGCCAGAAGAATGGGGAGCAGTTGTAAGAGAGGGTTGTAAAATCTTAAATCAAAATCACTGGTTTCCTGCTTTGACTCTAATTATTGGATGGCCCGATGAAACCCCAGATGAGACCCAATATACTATTGATCTCATCGAGGATTTTAAAGAGACAAACATGAGAGGTCTGGTTGCGCCGCTACTGTATCAAGACTTCTCCGAGAGGAATTCGATGCACTTTGGCAACTTAAACGAATCACAGTTTACACTGTTCTGGAAATGTTGGGAACACAACCTACGAGTGATTAATGACATTATTCCTATTATTGTTAGGAATAAGACCTATGGACCTGCGATGAAAATATTTATGGCAGGTCTAATAAAAGCAGGCACATGGGCCGTTATGAGATACTTGAAGGGACTGTCAAAGGAGCTATTCAATGGTCAGTTACCTGAGGATATCGTTGAGAGATATTCAAGGGAGAGATCTGTAACTAAATCTCCCCCGCCTCAGCTCTGAATCCTTTTGAATTTACACGTCTCTGGCTGCTGAAACAATAATTAACTATTTTCCAGAATCTAGATATTCGATTGCATTGTCTGCCAAGCTAGCTTTAGCAGGTGTTAACACGATAAAATAGTTTTTATCCGCTCTTTCAACCGCAGTTACACTCTTGTATTTTTTCGTTGAGATATCAAATTCTATCATTCCTGGATCAAGAGTGGCCTTTGTATAGACCATCATTAAGACATCTCCAGATAGAGGCGTCAAAGGTACAACTGAGAAGACGTAACCCCTGTATGAGCTTACTGGTAGGACCTGTTTCATGGGAGGAGCAATAGATACTAAATACAGAAATACATCTTCCACATTTGAAAATTCTTCGAATTCAAACTTCATACCTTGTTCTCCCATAACGCGGTGTTATAAGCCTTTAAAAACTTGAAAACAGCGAGTCTACCCATACGACTCAAATTTGACTTCATAGCTCCCATCTTTCCTTTTGTTTCGTTCGGTGACAAATCCTTTAGGGACCAGGTAATCAAGAGACCCATCAACCGTGCCCTGCCATCCGCATACGTAAAATGAGGTATTTTCTGTAGTAATCTTTTCTCCTACCAACTCTTCGAGTGGAGAGCGATCACTCCCTGCTTTGGGTCTCAGAAATGTTTCTACTCTACCCCTTTGTCCGCTCCACGATCTGTTGAACCACTCTTGTGGTCTGCTTATGCTTGCTCTGTAGTAAAAGTCCCATTTGTCTCGACCTTTATCTACACTCTCTTCCTCCAATTCGGTTAATAATTCGCGGTAGCTTAGCTCGTCAACATAACTAGCCCCATGCAATACGACTATCTGCCGCTTACTTCCAATTGCCTTCATATGCAGTGCATATGATATAAATGGTGCTAGGCCAGTGCCACCTCCTATCAGAACCATTCTTCTGTTGTCTGGCTCACCATTATGAAGTTTCTCGTTAATTGTAAAAATACCGGTCGGCTTTACCCACATGATCTCATCTTCCTCCTGTTTGTTAAAGAGCTCAGTCGTCAAGCGGCCAGGGACTGGTTTTCTAACCCATCTTATGATCAGCTCAAAATGCTTCTTTTGCTCCGGTGGAGAAGCAATGGAATAGGCTCTGCGGACTATCTTTCCCTCAGACGGTATATGAAGACCTAAAGTAACAAACTGCCCGGCCTTGAAGTCAGAAACAGGACCATCAGACGGTTTTATGCGAAATATAGCAAGGTCTTCTTTAAGTACACGAACATATGAGACGGTGGCTTTATTATCAACTACCATGCAATTCTCAGAGTCAGTTTATGCTAAATAAATATATTGTTGCTTTTAGTTGTGCCTTATACCATTATCATTATAATTGTCGTGTCATCCTTTTAGCGCCCGCTTTATTATTCCTTTAATCCTGTCTCCAAAACCATGGGACTACTTCTTTCCTTTATCACTATTATTCTTATGTTCGTGAGCACTTGTCTCGCTTTTGCTTTCTGTCTTTTTGTTGTCAGAGCTGTCCTTATCATTTGAACCGCTATCGCCTGTACTGGTATGAAGACTCACTGACTTTTTGTCAGAGCTGTCCTTATCATTTGAACCGCTATCGCCTGTACTGGTATGACGCTTATCCTTTGAATCACTATCATGATCACTTGACGTACTAATACTACTCTTAATACCAACAGGATTACCATGATAACCAAGGAATAGTACCTTACCGTTGGGGATAGCAGCAGTAGTTGACGCAAAGGTATAATTTTGTGTAGCAGTATCGTTGCTTGTTGCTGCTAGCTGCCGTGGTTGTTCTTGCTGTTTATTTATGGCATTTGCCTGTGGTCCTATAGCCTGTAAGGCCGTTAGCGACTTGCTATTCAAGCTGCTTACTGCAGATGTCGTAGTGTCACCAGATCGGGAGGCGAGATTATTTTGAGGGCCGATTTGTTGTGAGGGAAAACCAGGACCAACTGCTAGCGATGTTGATTTTGGTGTTTTTTCCGCCAGCTGCTGGGATACCGCAGATGTAGACGGTACTAACGTTGTAACACCTGTTGTTGGCACACTTTTTATGGTTTTAGGAATATTGCATATCCGTGCCTCGGTAGTATTAACAACTTTAAGACTAGGGTTGCTAGGATCGCACATCTGTGCTTTAAGCTGCGCCGACACCCTAGTAATCCTAGGCGAGGTTGGCGATGCCGATGACTGTGATTGTTGTCCGTATGCAATGCTCGCTGACAAAACCGTTGCAAATACAATTATTACCCAGATAAGCGCTGGACCTTGAGACTTGTTATACGTTTTCATAATGAGCGCCCTACCTATCAACGGGTATCCTTTATAAGAATAAAATAGATTATTATAGAAGAAAATAGAATGACAATATAGCAGTAATTTCGACCATAGTGATAGTAATTCGTTTGTCTCACGTACAACGCACTCGTTGGATCGTTCTGTGACAGCCATATAAGATTAAGGTATTTTACACATTTTAAAAATCAAGAAGGTGAGCAATACTGGCATATACAATCGATCGAAATAAACACAGCCTTTCTCTCAGAGACTATGTCGTATTCCTAGTTCAGGCCTATCTATCTAAAACTTTAATAACAAAAGGCTTTTTATCTGACTGATTTCAGTTATTGACTAGAATGGGTAAGACGCGAAGTCCGTCCAGCAAATCTTCTAGTGACGAGACTTTACCTGCCTGGGCAGAAGAAGAAGTAAGATCAGTTCCGCTTCAAGAACAAGAAGTGATAACTAGGACGGGTTACATTCTTGACATATATGCTAAGGATTTCAAAATAGACATCCAGCTATACGAGTCTCTTCCTGATGGAAGAACTATTATTGAGAATCTGGATGTTCCTAGGTCAATTGATATTAGCTCGTTTATGAAGGGCTTTGTTTATGAATTTAAAATAAAGGTATATGCAGGACAATTAAGTGCAAAGGTAGTTGAACTGCTAAAGACAAAATTTGGTCTTGAGATGGATAGAATTTACAAGTTTGAACTACAGCATTTACAGCTTATGGATGTTGAATCAGATCAACCCTCATCTTCGTTGTCTTCGTCTTCTTCCGAAGAGGATGAAGAAGACTAGTGATTATAATGAAGAAAACGGGATCTGAATGATCGGGTCAGCTACACCTGCGTAAACGTACTAACATCGTTAATTTCAATGACAGCAATAATTTGTATGCCGAATGTCCTTAATAGGTTTCCTAATAGTAAATACAAATTTCAGAATAGTGGTAATTTTTTCTTTGTTAGATACCAGTTAACATAGTGCCTCCTGTATTTAGGTTCGGGCTATCCTTACCATCTATAATAGAGGTATTTGATTAGACATTGGGTTGATCTTTTCTTTTGTCTACATCGCCTTTAGTAACGTCCCCATTAGTACCAGGAATCTTATTTCTCTTACCGAACAAAGATGACGGAGACAAGATCTTTTTATTTTTAAAAGGAAACTTGTACATTGTCATCCTCATCAAGGCCACCCACATAATGACAAGTGGAACATGATACGAAGCAATTCTCCACGCAATCACGACATTCAACTCTGAGCTCATTGCTAGGCCGTTCAACGATGGAATACCATTGAGTCTGGAAATATAGGCCCAAATTCCTAGCTCAGCTAACCCGGACCCGCCTATTGTAATTGGTATAGTCGATATAGCTGTTGACGCTGATGTTGCCAATAGTGACTCAAATAAGCCTATATCTGACCCAACGGCGTTGGCTAGAACCATAAAAGAAATTCCTTGGAGCACAAAAGCAATGAAAGTTATTCCGATACCTATTAAAAAAATTCTCACTACTTGGTTAGAATTAAAATTCTCTCTGCTCATCTTACATAATTCCGTCAGTGCGGTATTGGTCGAATTCGTAATTCTCTCCGCCTTTTCCTGGGAAATAAACTTCTTAAGCAGTTTTACAATGAATAACGGTAGAGTAAGGTTTCGTTTCGCCGACAATATCACTAGAGACAGCCAAAATATTAGTGTAGGAATGGCCACCAGAATAACTGTTATACCGATAAATCCACCACCATTGTAAATTGCTATTGCGCCGGCGATGAACGCAAGCATTGTTCCTACCAGCACATCAGCGATGATCTCCATGGTCGTTACCCATGCTGCTCTTCCTGCTGGGACTCCATTTTTTGTTAAGAAGGCAATTCTTACGACTTCTCCTCCAATGAATGAAGGAGTAGTTTGAGTTACAAATTCACCTGCAAGCCTAGCAGATATTACGCTTCCAACAGAGCTGACATTTCGACCTATGAATGCTCTTATGAAATATTCAAACCTAAAAGCTTGTAACATTACTCTTCCCATAACTGAGGCAGTAGAGATCATAAACGGTATTAGTCCTACTGCGAATATCTGCGTGGGAGACAGATGAGTAAATAGGAACATGATAAGTAGAGGTATTATGCTTGCAGGAATCGCTAGAAGACGCCAGTTCAAAACTAGTCATCCACTTGTAATTGTATGTTATATAATAGTTAATATAACGATATGGCCCTTAATCGATAGGTATTTCTGCCTGCATTTTAAAATTTCGATTTCAATCCTCCATATCACACAGTCACTCACATTATAATTCGGTTTGTACTCAATACCGTTTGAGTCCACACGTTTCAAGATAGCAGTGGTATATGATTACTTGTAGTGATAAGATTTAATTGCAAGATGCAGATGCCTTCTCTGTATGTCCACAATGAAATATATTCAGCTTGAACCGCTAGGCGATATAGCAATTATCAAAATTAATAGACCCGAAGCTCTCAATGCTCTGAACTTGGACGTCATAGCGGAGTTATCACGCACAATAGATATTGTAGGAGTCGACGATGGTATCAAGGTTGTAATCATAACCGGAGCTGGAGAAAAATCATTTTGCGCTGGAGCAGATATAGCATACATGGTTAATATCGAACCGATGAAAGCCGAAAGATATGCAACCTCTGCTCAGTCCGTGCTAAATAAGATAGAGAAATTAGAAAAACCAGTCATTGCAGCGATCAATGGTTTCGCACTTGGCGGTGGCTGCGAACTCGCCTTGGTATGTGACATGCGTATAGCATCAAGCAATGCAAAAATTGGTCAGCCTGAGGTAACAATAGGGATTCCGCCTGGTTGGGGTGGCACTCAACGGTTGACGAGGATTGTTGGTCCTGCAAAGGCCAAGGAGCTCATATTTACCGGGAAAATGATAAGTGCAGAAGAGGCGGCACAAATAGGTCTGGTTAACAAAGTCATTAACCTCACATCGGAGGATCAGCTGCAAACTGAAAGCTCTCCAGGAGCTTCATCAAGCAAGACTGACAAGTCCAATGACGCCAAGCTCCTTAATAAAAAATTAATGGAAGACTGCATAACACTTGGAAGAGAGATCACTAAGAATAGCTATACCGCAGTTAAAATTAGCAAAATGCTAATAAATAAGGCGACGGATACAGACATCGAAACAGGTCTTAGGTTAGAGATATACGGCTGGGCACTTTCTTTCTCGCACGAGGATAGGCATAAAATGATGTCAGCGTTTTTGAATAAAGGTAAAAAATAAGATCCCAACTCCGCGGTTGATCGATGCCGATGATCGCCAGAAAACCACATGCTGCTAGCTCGTTATGGAAACTATCTTCGCCCCACTACTCGGCTTGCAGACATATGTGCTGCTTTCGATGTTTTCCTCTTTGAAACCAGCAGCCATTGACTTGGCTACTGTTTGCGCTTCTTTTTCGGTCTTTAAAATTGAAATCATAGAAGGCCCTGCTCCGCTTATCGTCACCGCTAGAGAACCTGATTTCAATGCATTTCTTTTAACAGCATCGTAACCAGGTATCATAAACATCCTGGCGGGCTCGACTATGACATCATCGATGCCCTCTGCAATCATTTGAACGTCTTTTAATGCAAATCCAGCGACTATGGTGCTTGCAGCAGATACATTATGAACAACACTCCTGAGTGAAACACAGTCAGGCAATACGCTTCTTGCAAGCTCTGTTTTCCTTGCGGATGGATTTATAGTTGGAACGGCAATAACAAGGACAAGATCTTGTGGAGGTTCTAGTGCAATAAACTGCAGCCGGGGACTTGTTCTAACGATGACAAATCCACCCAATATTGCGCTTGAGACGTTGTCGTAGTGTTTTGTTCCTGCACTGGCAATTTCTCCTTCGGCGGCATATTCAATTAATTTTTGCTTTTCGATCTTAAGATTGAATAATCCATCCAAAGCAAGCGCGGCAGCAGCGGCCGATGCAGCACTGCTGCCCATACCAAATCCTGCTGGGACTCTCTTAAGTATATTAACTTTAAGGTCAGACAGTATATTGAAATCCTCTGACATTTTTTTTATCACCAAACCTGCAGAGTTAGCATTCACTTCCACTGGTATTGACGTGTAATTTTCTCCAGACACCTTTATTGACACTTCGCTCGAGACTCCAGGCATTTTGTCGATCTTCACCATGTCCTCTAATGCGTTGAGTCCTAGGCCAAACACATCATAGCCCGGCCCTAAATTTGCAGTAGAAGACGGTGCCACGGCAGTACACGACGTACTCATCTTTGTGCTAGCTCCCAATATCCTCTCCCTGATGAAGAATTCTTGCCAGTGCTGCGGTCAAATTAACCATGCCGCTTGTAGTAAGACTGGAAACGGCTACAAGGCCTTCCATAAGACCACTTTTGGCTGCTGCCCTGACCAAATCTTTGCTCAAAAGCGATGATAGCGTGTCTTTTTCGTTGTTCAACGCAGATTCCAATGCTGTAATAGAAGTCGACCACTCCAAAACAGACTTTAATCTTTCGATAATCAGGTCACGCTTGGTAAGAACATTGATTTGAGAGGTTTTAAGTCGGAGTCTGACCGATGATGCTAGCAGCAAGACTGAAACATAGTTTACAGGAGATGATACCAGCATGCCATCAAAGGTGAATATCATTGCCTTGTTGTCAGCATGAAAATTAGATACAAAGTACATACCACTTGCTCTAAAGGCGAATAATTCGATTTGTCCAGCAGTATCCACTATGACACAATCTGGGTTTAGGTTATCTACTTCGTTTTGTATCTCTTCTAATCTTGTCGCGACCATATCGCTTGCCATCAACAATGAACCATTCGGTCCAAGATCGTATGTATCCATTATCGTATGAGTATCAACGTAGTCACGAATATCTACATGTGGCTCATATGGTAGGTTAACGACACCAGGGTCCAGATTCAGGATGATAGAAAATTGGTCGTTATCCTGTTGATACTTAAGTAATCTAGAGGCAAGAAGCGATTTGCCAGAACCGGCAGTACCGGTTATAAATATCGTGTCCATTCATCTACAGCTGACAAGAACCAGTCATATCTCTGCTTCTATTAATCTTTTGATATTAGCTGCAGCATTCTGGATCAATAGACTAACGGCTACCAACCAACATCTATGCAAATCGAAAGTAAGCTCATGTAATTATGATCTTGCCACGCATTGACGCTGGATGTAAAGAACAATAATATTCAAATTCTCCCGGTTTCTCTGATGCAATTGCGGTCGTAAAATCCTGTTCAGGGGCCAGGTAAGCAGTATTAATGTTTAATTTGTCTACGATAAAATCGTGTCTCACTAGATCATTGTTTAATATAGTCAGTTTCTCCGGCGTATTTACCTTAGCGAAAATATCCGGGTTAGTCTTGTTGAATGCATTGTCCTGTGCAATTAGAAGAGTACCCTTTAAGCTCTTTAGATTGGACTGTTTATGCGGTATCATAAAATTGCCTACAGCCCAAATGGTCCCAACGGTTACAAAAGAAATCGCAATTATGGCAATGATATTATTTAGCAAATCCGTGTGCGCTTTGTACAGTGACATAACCTCATTAAATTTCTTTTCTGTTTCATCAGACAAGAGCACATTTTTGGATGCATTATGATTAACATCTAGTCTCTGTTCTACGCTTTGATCCCCCCAGCAACTAGTTGATCTGTTTTGATGTTTCTGTTTGAGAGGTTGTCATGTCATTATACTACTTTGAAGTCAATATACATACATACAACTTACACAAAAAACTGTTTGTGATGCTAGCGTCGGATGTGTGATATGGAATCAATTGTCTTGTACCGGGTCAACGCTATTATTATCACTACACTTATACACATGGATACCCCATAAAGCGCTGTTGTGACGCTATACTCTGGTGAAGCATGAGTACCAGCTATCGCTATTTGTGATGTACCTTTATTGAAATGGATGCTTATTTGTCGCGTGAGGTTGTTATTTTCTATCTCAACAAATGATACATCATGGCCATCTTTGAACACTGCGAAAGGACTGTCCGAACGCAAGTCTTTATTTTTAGAATCTATAATATTTCTTGCAAGTTCGATCGTCAACCTTCCGGGAGAGCTAGATGACAGATATATCAATATGGTAGCATTATTATTTTGCATAGTCATGTTGAGCAAGTTGTTAGAAGATCCCATAAGCTTATATCTTATGGGTAGGCTCTTACCGTTGATATGTAAGTGATATATTTGGCCAGTTTTGTTTTCATTCGGCACTGCGAGACTACTGCTGGTGCTATGAATAGATGTGATATTATTTTGTGTAGAATCAACTGATTTACTTTGTATATTAAAAGATCCATTGGTACTGTTTTCAGTTTTATTTTTTATTGATTTCTTGTCAGGTATTATGGTGGCTTTAAACGTACTATGCTTCAGTGTTGTACTAGAAGGTGATGGTAAATTATTGTTATGTTGAGAGTTTCCATCTTGGTTCTGATCAATTGAATCAGGTCTGTCGGTATCCAGCGCACCTAGTGGCATAGGAAACCTAAAAGGATCTCTAGCTGCCTTTAAGCTGCTGTGTTTTTGCTCATGAGATTTCTTTGAGTTTTCGAAATCCTTCTCACTGCTGCCCGAAGACAGTCCTTGGGAAAATAAAAGCGGAGGATTTAATATGGTTGTGAAAAGAAGAACCGTGATCCCAAATACAGCAATTACTCCAGCCAATTCTGATTTACTCCAAGTAAATCGGTTCAACCTTATATTGTCTACTCTTATAATAATAAATGGCTGGAGAAAAAAACATTGATAGATTGCTATCAAAAAGATGTACTGCTACTCAATTTGGCTCCGTATAGGCCATCCAATCGTATTATGCAAGATTCATTTTTGTAGTTCTATGAATTTGCAGCGTCTCATGGCCAGAAATACTGGTTTTAAACTGTGCCTTACATTTTCGATTTTCAATTCAAAAATGAAATAATGAATTGATGAGCAACGAATATCCCAAAATATCAAAAAAAGTAAAAAATACTATAGGCAGTACTGCGACTGTTTCTTTCTGTTTCGTTTTTGGTTTATATATATATCGATGGTATTAGCAACTGGACGCCACACATAATGAGAATGAGCGGAAAAAAGATACTGGTTATCATAATTATGGTCGTGCTTATATCTTCAGTAGTAGCTAGTGCTGTGTCTTTTTTCAATAAACCCCCGACAAATGCCAATAACAGTAACAATGCCTTTGTTAACGCTAGGTTAAACCAGGTAGTTGACTTTTGTTTAAGATCCTTGCCTAACGGGACATCAGTCTGTGATAGCGAATTATTGCCCGTCGTAAATAAACTCTGCACTGAAGATGGTGCGAGAGGAATCATGGATGCTTGTACTGATGGAAGGGTGCAACAATACTACAAAGCTAGGGATGTCGCAAACAACAAAACGATACAATGAACATAAAAAAAGTAGCCTCAAAAAGTAAAATAATTTTTTACATTTTTTAAGTGTAACAATGATAGCATGTAATTTTGTTTTTTTTTGCCATAGAGGCCTTGAACTGAACATCAGTGTAAATAATGCAAACTATAGAAAAGATCCATTATGCAGCTGCTGCCATAGTTGTGGCAAGTAGATATCAGTTTGGTATCACAAACCCGTTTATCTCGATAGCGCCAAGGTGAATGGATGTCCAATCGGTGGATTACATGAGGAGTCCTGCCTTAGGATCTTCTCCTAGCGGACGCCCACCTATTTACAAACTACCCAAAATCTTCTAGCAGAATGTGGGTAATAAGACTCGCAGATCCAAGAATGAACGCCTTTCTTCTCTTTCGTGCGCCGAATAATTTGAATGTCATATCGTCAAATAAAGCTGCAAAGCTAATTAGAATAAAAATAAAGAGCATAGGAAACAAATGATACTGATACATGTTACCAATAATTGGTTTCACCTGTCTGCTACTATCGATTTCCGGATTCGTGGTCAGTACTTTGCCATTTGAGATCTGCAAAGCAGGGTCTTTGTTGTAATAGTATTCTACATGTGCAAAGCAAATAACGAAGACTACGCAAACCATGGCGGTTGTGATGAATTCGATTCGCCTTGCGTCAAGCTGAGCAAGTATGCGTAGCCGTGGACTAGCTCTTAACCCTTATATGCTTTTTTCCTTGTTTGGATTGTTAGGCAACGATTTTTTATTATTAGAGTGAATATGCTTCACTCAATTAAATTCTTTATGATTCCGCTTTAACCGCTCATCTACTAGTTGTAATATTGAGTCAACTCTGTTATTATAGACACGGAAAGGACATCTACTAGAGTAATTTAATTTCTTTCTATGTACTTGGGAAGAGATGCTCTGTCGTTTCTGTTAACAGAATTGAACTCATTCATGATTTCTTGTATTCTCTGTTGTAGCTGCTCTCGTCCGTCACTTTGGTTCTGTTGCTTGGTTGAATTTGACATCGACAAAGGTAAATTCGGATATATAGGTTCGGTTGGTTGGTCACTTGAGGTGACCTTAATCGTACTTTGTGGGGTTGAATTCGAAGCTATATTATCTGCGTTATTTGGATTGCTAGTATTGTTGTAGTCGTAGGCATTATTATTCTCATTATTATTATTGTTAGGATACAATGATGCCTGAGATGGCGGCAACGCAAGAGAAGCACTTGGGAGAGATTGTGGTTGGCCTGGTGACTGATTTTGAGAATTTATCAGTGGGGGTATAGATGATGATGATAATATCGGTGATAAATTCGATGATGATGACGTAGACGGGTCGATATCACTTTGTGGTTGAATTTGCTGTTGTTGCTCTGGTCCTGATAATACTGATAGTTTTGCTTGTTCTTGCTCTTGTTGTTTTTGTTGTTGCTGTTGCCATTCTGTGGGCTGTGATTGCAGTATTTGTTCTCGATCCTGTCGTGATAGGTTATAAGGTGGTATCTCTGAAAGGGCCGTTCCTGTCGTTTGGGACAGCGGTATTGATTGAGGTGTTATTTGCGGCGACGTAGACGTGAAGGAGCCATTACTATTGTCATTATCGCTGCTACTATTATTGCCAAAAGAAGCAATGGTACTAGAAGATGATGGCGGTTGTGAAGGTTGTTGTTGTGGCGACGATGGTATTATTGATGACGATGACGATGGCGGTGGCGGTGTTGCTGCTGCTACTGATTGCTCCAACAAACCTACTACACTGTCTCCACCTGCAGCTGCATATCTTGCTATGTCTGTTGTAACTTTATTGACAT
>JBKOWU010000195.1:0-7815 GCA_046724555.1 Thermoproteota archaeon
GTCATAGAAGCATACAGATGTTACCTCCACCGCCGTACGATAATCATATGATAGAACATTACAAGTCTACACTCTTTGAGGAATCAGAAAAACTTTACAATGACTTAGTAGACCAGCTTGTTTGTGAAGTAGTTAATGAAACGTCGCAAAACAGTCTGCAGAAACTACGCCATCTTCACTACCTGCATTACCATTTGAGGAAGGAGGACTTGACGATGATAAGCAAAACTAAGAATAATGATCAAGAAGAACACGAAGAGTTAGATGAAGAGGAATATCAAACTGACCAACAATATGAACAGGAAAGGTTCACGGATGAATATAGCGAATATTTTCAAGATGATGAGAATAACGCAGATAGGTTCACGGATGACCGTGAAAATTTTACAGATTAGTTAAGAAAAGTAGGTGTGGACATTACCCATAATCTGGAAAAGACATCTACTAACATCTACTTGTCGTGGATAGTAGTAATTCTAAATGATGTGCGATATTAGGAATTTAATATGAAATATAAAGATTTGACAACTTAGAGATTTATTGTTTACATCATTGATTAATTATTCTCAAGTGGAAATTGGCATGAGAAAGAAATAACAAATATGAATGAAAAACCAAGACAAGTTTTCGATCCAGGCGATGTAATAAAGAAAGTCGGTGATCTTCCTACATATTTACAGTTTATCAACAATGCTTGTTTAGTTGAGTTTATTAAACAAAGCTTTAAAGATGCACGAAAATATGATAGTTTTTTCTTGCATAAGGAAGATGGAAAAGTCAAAGAATTATGGGGGGTACATGACAGATATCCATACTCTACTACATATGCCTATAGAATACTTCTAGTAGAGCAGCCAAAGAACACTAATGCTATAAATTAATGGATTGTATTTGCATTCTCTAAATCCTGAATAGTACTTCCACTTACAACTGATTCGGTTCTTCTGATAGTCAAATAATCATCTTTAGATTCAAACTCATCATTTCCTTTAATTAAAGGGATTAGATGTGTTATTACATCTAAAATTGGAATAAAATTTTTTCTACTGATTCCATTAGATAAAATGTCATCCTAATGTATGTATTCAAATATGACATAGATCAGTCAGAAGATCTATTGTTGTAGTTCCTAAAAGATGGAGCAATCTCATCCTCAACAAGCTTAACTAATTTGTCTATGTTGGGACTTGAGTTCGTTAGTACAATCTCAGTAAACCCAACTTTACATACTTTTGTAATTTCTTTATAGCATCTTCACTATTTGATATTACAAGTAACATATTTTCCCATGTATCGTCACCAATAAGATTGGATATTTTATAAATTATGAATATGAAAGGGTAATAGTACTGCAATATTAGCCATCTCTAATACTAACAGTCAAAGAACGTTTGCGTTAATCTTTTATAGTCACAAATTGGTTATTAGTTTTGGATTGACTCCTTGACTATATCAGCGCCATCAGATGCAATAAGTAAAAGGACGGAGGTATTGCATGGTGAGCAGAATGTAATTGGAGTAGAGCTACAATTTTTCTCAAATGCAGATCAAAAGATAGATACTTGTATGAACTATACCAGGCCTGCACTAGCTATTACAATTGAATCGGTAAGAAACGCCTTTATTGATGCAAAGAAAAGAGGTGTAAAATTAAGATATCTCACAGAGATTACTATAGATAATATCGCTTATTGTAAAGAGTTGATGACTCTTGTTGATGAGATCAGACATTTAGATCGTATAAAAGGAAATTTAATGGTAAGTGAATCAGAATATCTTGCTCCTGCAGCTTTATTTGAGAAAGGGAAAATAGCATCACAGGTCATCTACAGTAATCAAAAGGAAGTCGTAGAGCAACATCAGTATGTGTTCGACACTCTGTGGAATAAGGCAATTTCAGCTCAGCAGAGAATAACGGAGATAGAACAAGGAGTAGAACCTATAAAAACCAAAGTATTAGAAAATAAAGAACAAATTTTCAATCATATGAAGTCTGTTATTGAGAATTCCTCTGAACGATCAGTTTGTTCTACAATTGGTGCAATGCAATTAATCCATAACAACTTTTTTGAGGAATATAAAAAAATAATAGATAAACACAGAAGAGACAGACAAGGCAAAGGTATAAGATGGATTACTTCTATTATAGACAAAGATAGCATAGACTTAGTCAAGATATTTCTGAATGCAGGAATACAGGTAAGACATGTAAGAAATTTAACACCAATGAGCTTTGCTGTTGATAACAAGCACTTCTATGCAACTGTAGAAAAGATGGAGGAAGGTAAGATGATGGAAAGTCTTCTGATTAGTAATGAGCCTGTCTACATTAATCACTATAATTCTATATTCGAAGAGTTATGGAAAAATGGTATTAATGCTGTAGATAGAATAAAGGATATTGAACAAGGACTTGACTTGACTCATATTGAAGTTATTCCGAGTTCAGGCAAAGCACAGGAAATTTATCTGAATGCTGTAAAGGAAGCCACAGCGGAAATATTATGGATATTTCCTACTGCCAATGCTTTTACTCGTCAAGATAAGATTGGAGCGATACCATTAGCAAAAAAGGCAGCACAAGAAAGAAATGTAAAAATTAGAATATTGGTGCCTTTAAGCAGCTCAATTGAACAAAAAATACACAAGCTAAAAGAAAATTGTCCTGATAATGTGATAGATGTCAAGTATATTGAACAAATGACAGAGACCAAAGCCACAATTTTGGTAGTTGATAGAAAGGCTTCATTGGTAATGGAATTAAGAGATGATTTAAAATCAACATTCGTTGAAGCAATAGGATTATCAACTTATTCTAATAGTAAAGCTGGAGTTTTATCTTATGTTGCAATATTTGAGAATCTGTGGAAACAATCTGATTTGTATGAACAACTAAAAATCAATGATAAGATGCAAAAAGAGTTTATTAATATAGCAGCACATGAATTAAGAACTCCTGTTCAACCAATACTTAGCTTATCTGAAATTCTTCAGTCTGATATAAGCAATAATGCCAAACAACAAGAATTTTTAGATGCCATAGTTAGAAATGCAAAAAGGCTGCAGCGGCTTACGGAAAATATATTAGATATTACAAGAATAGAAAGCCACTCATTAGAATTAAGGAAAGAGCGATTTAGCTTAAATGAAAATATAATAAATGTAATAAACGATATGAATAAACAAGCCGTACTTCGCAATAACAATAACAAAACTGTGTCTATATTATTTGAGCCCAAACAAGATATCATTGTAGAAGCAGATAAAGTAAGGATATACGGGGTTATTTCAAACCTGCTTAAAAATGCCATTCACTTTACAAACGAAGGTACTATACATATTGCAGCAGCAGAAAAGATGGATTACAATGAGGTCATAGTTAGCGTGAAGGATACAGGTGAAGGAATAGATCCTGAGATATTCCCTAGATTATTCACAAAGTTTACTACAAGCTCAGTTACAGGAACCGGCTTAGGTTTATTTATCTCAAAGAGTATCGTGGAAGCTCATGGGGGAAAGATTTGGGCACAAAACAATTCTGATGGTATAGGAGCTACGTTTTACTTTAGCCTTCCATTAAGTAAATAAATGTATTATATTTAGTAGTAAACTGAGAAACACAATATTCATGCATCTGGATAAAAAAGGCGAGGTAGTACAACAGTTCGATGTTCATTAAGATTCAAAAAAATCAGCATCATTTAATGAAATTGACAATATCTTGACTCCTTCTTTAATGTCTATTGTACATTGAACATCCTTCCAAACTATACTATGATTTGCTCCGACATCTACCGGCTTTGCGTCAATATTATTAGAGTGCTGTATGTCGTTGTCAATCTGAATTAGACCTGCTCCGTAGCGTGATATGTAATTACTTGGTTGGAAATATTGTAAAGCCGCCTGAATCATATTGCTATACTGCATATGGCAACTAATGGGATCGATATCATGTTGGTAGTCGCTAGCGAGAACATAGCACTGATCCCACGTAATGCTTGTTGAAAATTGATTCCAAAAATTCCATTACGTCTCTCTTTTTCCATTCAAAGATACTTTGAAAGTTTGGAAGAGCCCACTTGCAGTCCGCACACTCCTTTACAATATCTGTGATGTTAACTTTCTGTGGTGGAGGAATTGAATGGGATTCAAATGATGAAATGCTATCTATGGTAATTGATTGTATAAATTTACTTAGATCTAGATCTGATATTTTGATCTTCTCTCTTAATACATTTTCAACTTCCTCATCCTCTTCTGTGATGTTTTGTTGTAGCACTCTATACCTTAAAGCCCAGATTTCTAAGTAAAGGTATTACATATCCTAATGTCTAGAGAATAGGTAAGTTAGTTGCCACGAGGGAAGGAGAAAGGGATATACGATAGTAATCCCTGTAGGCTCGGCAAGATCCCTTCACTCTTTATTCAAAAGTAAAGTTCCTCTCACCTACACTACGAGGTTATCTGTGAACTACTTAGGACGTTTAGTAGGCCTAAACCTACTTCGTATCTTTTTGTATACAGATATGTATACTATACACATCCGCGCTTATTACCCTTTGGATAACAGTGTTCTGGAGTCAAATTTCATTTATCGTGTATTATAGATTAAATCCTAAAGGTTAAATTCCTCTTGCTCTTTCAACTTGTTGGAATTTTCTTTGTGTTAGTGATTCTAATCTTCGTTGTTGCCTTGTTTTTCTCATCCTATTAAATCAACCCTTACGCTTGCTTTCTTTGCAACTACTTTATTTCCTATGGGAAGGAAGTTGTTGTTGTTGCAGCAGTTGCAGCTGTATCTCTTGACACTTCCTCGAATGTTTTTGAGCTGTTAACACCTATTCTTGAAAACTCCTTTACATTATCCCTTGCGTTTTGAACAGATCTCTTAAATGCATCTAAATTTGCAAACATAGCACTGTTAACTAGTTTAGTTACCGCAATTGTATTATCTGCAAAAGCGCTAACTAACCTTGCGTAATGTTCATTCACATTTCTTGGAGATGTCCAATTTGACGTAACTGCTCTATTTGCTGCATCTATCTGGGGTACCAATGCTGATTGAAATGAATTGATAATTTCCCTTTGAGATTCTAAGTAGTTATCTGCAATCTGCCTAGCTGCTCGAATAGTTTCTTCTTGATACTCATTTACAATTTGAGTATAATGTGGGATATCTATTCTTGCTTCATCTGTTGCTCTTCTGATATTGTTCTTGGTCTCATCTAATGCTTTATTGATAGCTTGTTGTTGTTCTATTCTTTGATGTGCTTCTTCTTTTGATGTTGTTGACATGTTATTATTTTCCCTATAATATATATAGATGATTAACTATATGTGAATGACTATAAAATAGTTCCTGTACTATGTACACTATAGGAGATAGAATTCTTATCGACTAAACCCTTTAACAAACTTGTCATAGAACTTCTGGAAAAGGAAAATTAATTATAGCTCAACGAGTCAACATCGATAAAAACGATTCGAAATAAAAACAAGACCTTAAGACATTTCATTAATTATATTTATGTGGTGGGAAAGTGAATTTTTGTATATCTATTCAACAATTGTTGCTGTAGCAAACCTATTTCCTACTTGCTCAACCTTAACCTTAACATTCTGTTTAACTTGTCCATTCTTAACAAATACTACAAATCCTTGTACTCTAGCAATACCATCTCCTTGTCTGCTAATTTCTGTAATATCTACTTCATATTCCTTGCCTACTTCAACTGGTTTTGGACTAGGAGAACCTCTATTGAAACCTCTATCACCACTTCCACCATAGCTTCTGCCTCTACCGCGGCCATAACCGCTATCTCTACCGTAACTCATTTTGAGTGTGGATGGTCCTTATCCTAATATAAATTGCCTATGTCGATAATCTATTTATTTATTTATTTATTTGATTGATTGATTGTATGCCAATTGTATATGTATAGAGCCCTGCATTATTCAAAATACTTTATAATAAGATAATCTTAAAGCAGATAACCCAAAATGCACGTACATTGTAAGTCATGTGGAAAGGAATTTAACGACTTAGTTGATGGTGTAAGATACTCAAGCACTGTTAAGGGAGTTCTGTTGTTTTGTTCAGATGACTGTTGTAAAAGCTATCTGAATGCTAATAAAGAGGCAAAATAGTCACAATATAGAGTTAGTTCACGGTGTAATTATGGTATATTTCTTAGCGTTCTATGAGTGACGACAACTTTAATTAAATTGTGCTGGAAACGAGAAATACAATAGTAAAATTGAATAAGATTAGGACTAGTCATGTTTATCTTGGATTTCGAAGTTATTAGGACGCATTTTCTCAACGAGTTGAAAAATGATAGCATAACAGCTCCACTAGTGAACTATTTCTTGATAAAGTTAATAAAAGTGGTTCGATCGTTTACAGTAAGCAAAGTATATCCCTGATTACTACGTTTTTTGTCAATGCTTGGCTTTACTTTCCAGTTGGCCATCCTTTTTGCTCAGTGCTAACTATTTCGTGTAAATTTGTTCAGTATTACTCACGACTCCGTTTGGATAAAAAAGGCTCTTCTCCTCTGGTCAACTTCCATCAAATTCAAATCCATAGATAAGTTACAAAAATTCTACTAATGTTTGGGAAACGCTACATTAGCAATATTTCCTGCAGTGGAATATCCGTCATAATAGCCCTTACCAAATTTTTCTTGCTGTTCTGGGCTAAAGGTATGCGTAGGCTGATTCGTAATAATAGATTGTAATTTAGCAAGAGCACCTTGAAGATAGCCATAACACGTTGAGACTACAGAATCATTTGTTGGATGTAGACATATTCCACCATTATATGAGTTCATGGCTATAGATAAGGTTGACATAAATTTACTTGTATTGGCCACAGGATAGAAGGGATTATTTTGTCCCGCAGATAAAGTACTTGTAGTGTTTTGCGCCATTGCTTGGAAAGGAGCAAAAGTAAAAAGGGTTAGCAAAAGTAAAAAGGGTTAGCAAAAGTAAAAGTACTTTCATTATGAAGTACAAGCATTAGTACATATAAGAATTTTTAGACTAAATCAGGGACCTTTAATATTATAAGTGAAATGGGGAGTAACATAGCTTCCGTGGTACTAATTCTGCCTGTATGTCGTTCTAATAATTTATAATAAATTTATTGACATTGATGTGGCAACCCTGTTTCTTTGTCCAATGGAATGAATTTACCGCTTTGGCTCTTGCTATTTATATCAAAGTAGATTTCTTGGCCGCAGCCTTTGTTACATTGATGATAACGCCTTTCTTGGTACTCCTGCTGCTGTGATGGTTGTTGTTGTTGTTGTAGATGTGATGGCTGTGATTGCTGCTGTTCCTGCTGACTTCTCCGCACAGGACAATTATGTGGCTCGTTAGTCTCTGCATCTAGTGGTATCTTTTTACCAGTCCTCTCATTGATATACTCATTATCAAATTTTATTGGCTTTCCACATAAATAACAGAATGATGAATTGCTCATTTTGTTGTTGTGTCAGTCAGTCATTTACTAGGTTGACACTAATGTTTTACCATTTTGAAGATAGTGGCAGGAGTAGGTTGCCTGAGATAAATAGATAAATGCGAAAAGACTTGCAACATCAATGTTCTGCTGTAAATACATTTGAAGATCCATTTAGAGAAGAATACTCATATACAAACATAGAGCACACTATGATGAATTAAAAAGTCAGAAAATGGTCATGAACAAGTCTGTGTTGTGACTTATAACAAACAGAATGTTTCTTCTATTCTGTATAATGCTGTATTGATATATGCATTTGTAATCAGCGATGGTATTTTTAGCTGATG
>JBKOWU010000095.1:0-3623 GCA_046724555.1 Thermoproteota archaeon
CTCTTTCTCCCTGGCTCATAGTGACCATATCAGTGTATTCACTAGGTTTCAAGCTGGTCCCGGATCTGTAAATCTGATACATATTGCCATGCAGGTGGAAATTATTTATGGGATCAAATTCTAACATGTTGACTAAATAAATCCTCACAAGTTTATCCTTTTGAATTTGGATTGGGTGATGCATGTAATAATAGGGAATACCATTTACAGTGTAGAAGTTATTTTCTTTATCATTATCAGTATCGTATCCATTCATCATCATTACCATTTCATCTGCAGGAGCTCTTGGTTCCTTTGGGTCAACTATGTAGATTCCATACAGTCCACGTGAGATATGCTCTTCTAAAGGTTGCATGTGGCAATGATACGGGAATACTCCAAATGGTTCAGCATAAAACTCATATATGAATTGTCCACCAGGACCAATCATTTCAAAAGCACCATCCATATCAGATTTGTGTATGCCATGGAAATGTATTGAATGAGATTTTGAGCCATTGTTTATAAAATGAATTCTTACCAAGTCTCCTTCAGTAGCTCTTATAGTGGGTCCAGGTACAGTTCCGTTAAATGTCCACACGTTATAGAACATACCTGGAGAAATTTCCATAATCTTATCGTCTGAAGCTATCAGTGTAAATTCGCGAAGTATAGTACCATTAGGCAGACTAGAGATACGACCATAGTTGAATGCACGTAAATACTCCATGGGATCGATAACGATCTTGTTGCTACTTACAACCTGGCTTGACGGATCTAAAATATCACCTGTTGTCCGATAAACGCCGTGGGAGGAAATAATTAAGGAAGTATTTCCTAGGTTATTAACAGGGTCCACATTGATTATCTTTTTTTTCTTTGGATCATCGTATGATGTATCGAATGGATAAATACTCAACGAAGAAATAGCAAATAATGTCGCTAAGAACACTATTGCTATGCCAGCTATCAACATAAATTGCAAACTAAACATGCGGATATAGTTCATATTAGATTAGCCTAACTAATAAATATTAGCCTAGGCTAATCATTTTAGAGCAATCTATATTTCGTTGTAAAAATTAGAAATTTTAGTTAACTGATGTTGACCGCTTAAGTGGAACGCTCTTATTTAGTAGACACCTAACATAGTTAACATTATTAGCAAGCACACAATTCTTGCTATCTAATGACACATGTAGCAAAAATAATAGAGATTGTTGGCAGTTCTGACAAGAGCTGGCAAGATGCAGCGCAAGCTGCTCTTGACGAAGCTAAGAAGACAGTCCATGGAATAACAGGAGTGGAGGTTGGAGACATGACCGCCAAAGTGGATCCTAGTAATGGCAATGTTACTGAATTTCATACGACTGTCAAAATAGCGTTTGGTGTGGAGCACTAAGTCTTACAATTTATTCTGCACAATTATTATGGCTGTCACAGCTTCGAGCAGTTACTAATGGAGCGTAACAGCGTTTAGTAAAAACATCAGTTATTCTATATTTTTAATTTTTTCTTCAGATTTCCAAGTTATAAATAGAAGCATCTATATCTAGCTGTTCTTTTCGTTTATCTTAACGGATACCAATAGTACCAACAATAAATCTCGTACTACAGATATGTCTAGCACTCAGAGGAAAATATTGATTGTAGACGATGACTTTGATTTGACTTCAATGTTTAAGATGGTACTGGAAATGAATGGATTCGAAGTCGACGCCTATAACGATCCTTTGTTGGCACTACATGAGTTTAAGGCCAATTCTTATGGGATGGCATTGTTCGATATTAGGATGCCTGAATTAAATGGATTTGAATTGTACAAAAAAATACAAGAGAAAGATAATAAAATCAAAGTATGTTTCATTACCGCATTTGAAGATTACAATGACGAGTTCAAACAGTCCTTTCCTGAACTTGACGAGACAAAATGTTTTGTTAGAAAACCAAAAGCAGTAGAAGATCTAGTAAAACACGTAGCAACAATTCTGGGGTAAAATTTTTTTTGGCAATATTCCTGCGGCTGCCAATAGGCAACCATACACACAATGTGTTGATATTGTTGGTAGTGATGCTAGAGATTCTCCTTGCCTTAAAAATGACTGACTAGTGTACATAATTAGCATAATTAGCCTAGTATGGAATTCTGCTATTATATAGCCAGCAAAATAAAATAAATAAAATAAGCGAAAGTAAGTGACGAGTTTGTTCTGACTCGGTAGTCATGCCAAAGGAAGTATAAGCCAGGATATGTCGGTTATACATTTGAATACGTGCTCCAGATTTAAGGCAGCACTAACTTGGTGTTCAATATATCTGCATGACTATCTTTCCTATGTTCGTAGATCAAATAGGCTCATGCATCAGATTTGATCTTCTTGTTCTGATATTATTATCTGTTCCATGGTGAATACGCAAGAAAGTAAAAAGCAGGATGAATTGATAAACCCATCACCTTTTCGGGGTGGATCTTTATTATTATTCGCTTATGGTTTGGTTTTCTGTAGTAATATTTTCCTATACCCAAGTATTTTTTTGCAAGGCCTTTTAGATGGTCGTCTGCTCCCTCCGTAGTCTGCTCAATGACTCTGCCTTGTATCGATACCATATTGAAGGGATTATTATGATCGACGATAGATAATGCTATTCTCTTATCCTTGCTTACATGCTTGTTTTTAGCCGATGTCTCAAAAGTGTTAATTAAGATTAAATCGCCCAGCACTTCTGCCCAAACCGGGGTAACGTGTGGCGAGCCGTCTCTCGCTAGAGTAGAAACAAATGCTAGGTTTCTGTCTTGAAATAGATGAAGCAATTCCTCTTTACTCAACATTGTTGTGCCAGTGTGTGAGGTGTCGGAATCTATTACACCAATTTCATTGGGTTGAGGAGAAGGAGGAGGAGTATCAGTTATTTCTACAGAGGTTGATATTTTTGTTCTTCTGACATCAATTTTATCATCATATCTGACATTATCCTTTTCTTGCATATTACAATAATAAACGATTGTACCGGCGATATTAATGATTTTGCAACGGGAACTTGGTGCTAGTCATGTCAGGCACAAGATAAAGGAGGCGTATACAATAAGCTCTTATGCTCCTAATCAGCAGAAAATTTAGTTAATCCCAGATCAACGAACATGCGATTTTTCGATATATTCCAAAGTAAATCGTATTTTGTTATGTCTAAATCTTTAATCGGAAGCAAACAACAATAATACATTATTTATGACGTCTGCGACAACCACCGATTTTTAGCTAGTTGAAACCTGAAGCCACGATTTATTCTAATTTATAGGAGAAAAAATGTTTTGCGCCTATAGGTGTCAATCTACTGATCCGCTAATTACGTCCAACAGCTGAGGTAGTTCTGCTTAGAGCTAAATCTGGAGTATCGTGCCGGGAATTTCAATTTGCACAAGCAAAATTAGTATATCTGTGTGAAGCGCCGCTTGATTAATGAAGGGGAGAATTATAGACTTCAACTGATACGAAGAATCATATGTTATACTTGCATATAATAAACTAAATCTAGATATTCACTTCTAAAACATATAATAATCATAATTAGTAAAAACCATACTTCTGTGTAAATACTTAGTTTTCATTTTCTTTGTGACTAAAGTGAACAGCTGTAACAATAAT
>JBKOWU010000087.1:0-11172 GCA_046724555.1 Thermoproteota archaeon
TAGGATTTCGATAGTGGTCCAAGATAATTTCACGATATATGTCGTCACTCATATTCTAAATATCCTCCTTGCTTCACCCAATGCATTTATGAATTTATCAACTTCTTCTTTTGTATTATAGATATAAAAACTTGTACGGGAAGCTGCAGCTATATCCAATCTTCCCATTAGTACCTGCGCACAATGATGCCCTGACCTAATGGCAATTCCATGATCATTCATTATAGTTGCAAGATCGTGGGGATGGATATCTCCAATATTAAATGCGATTACGCCGCCTCTGTGATTTGTATCAAGGGGACCATAGAGTATTATGTCCTTAATATCTGCTATGGCTTTGATAGCATAACTCGTAATCTCAATTTCATGTTCACGTACATTATGCATGTCAATTTTTTTGAGGTAATCTATAGCCGCTCCAAATCCAATTACATCTGCAATGTTTGGAGTGCCTCCCTCAAACTTGTATGGCAGATCATTATATATTGTTCTGTGTTTATAAACTTCCTTTATCATATCGCCACCCCCAATGAATGGCTTCATCTCGTTGAGTATTTCCTTTTTGGCATATAGTACCCCTACGCCTGTTGGTCCAAGCATTTTGTGCGCAGAAAAAACCATAAAATCGCAATCCATACTCTGTACGTCTATTGGCATATGAGGAACGGATTGAGCTCCGTCTACCAATACAAAAATACCTTTCTGATGTGCCATTTTGATAATTTCATTTATAGGTACTATTGTACCAAGCACATTTGACATATGGCTTATAGATAATAATTTAACCTTATCACTTTGAAGATATCTATTGCAATCTTCCATATTCAAATACCCATTATTATCTATACCAATATAATCTAGTTCTGCGTCTCTTTCTTGCGTGAGAATCTGCCAAGGCACGATGTTACTGTGATGCTCTAGCTCTGTGATTACAATCCTATCATCCTTATTGACATTTGTACGACCCCAGGAATAAGATACTAAATTGATTGCTTCAGTGGCATTGCGTGTAAAAATTATTTCATCAGCAGAATGCGCATTGATGAATTTGGCAACTTTTTCTCTTGTTTTTTCATATTCAAAAGTTGCTTCTTCTGCAAGCTGATGAACTGCCCTATGGATATTTGAATTGTAATTCATATAATAGTCATTGATCGCATTAATCACCGAAAGTGGTTTCTGGGTTGTTGCGGCGTTATCAAGATAGACAAGCGTTTTGTTTCCATTAACCTTGCGTTTCAGTATAGGAAAATCTTGTCTTATTTTGGAGATATTGATACCAACTCTTTGCATTATGATTTACTCCGTCAATATGTAGACATAGTTATCTTGTATTTTTATCTTGTAGGTTTTCAGAGGTTCTTCTGCTGGAAGATTTTGCGGGGTGCCATCCTCTAATTTAAAGACAGACATATGCAATGGGCATGTAAGCGTTTTCTCATCTTCATTAATAAACCCTGTTGATAGATCCGCATACGCATGAGTACAAATTCTATCTGTTGCATAAACTTTGTCTCTTAACTTGGATATCAAAATTTTCTTATCTTCTATGTCAAAGTCTAAAAGATCGCCGTTTTTTAGCGACTTCGCATCACAAACCTTTATCCATTCTGGCATATTAGATCATACAAGTTATTATCGATATTTGTAGTGTTTCTCAAAAATGTCTTGGTTTTCCCTATACCTAGACTTCTCCACTTCCAAGATTTGTTCCATTGCTTCGTCTATCTTTAGCATAAGGGGTTTGCCTAACCATTTATTTTCAATCAAATAATTGACCCATGCTCTAATAGTAGGACCCATCTTCCTTGACAAGGGTTCAAGAAATCCATTCACGATTTCTCGCTTAGCACCTTCTCTGCTCAATCCTCTGGACATAAGATAGAAGACTTGTGCTTCATCCAGCTGGGCCACTGAAGCAGAATGCGTTGCTTTCACCTCATTGGTTTCAATTTCTAGTCCTGGAATTGCATCTGATTTAGCAGCTTTGTCAAGTAGAATTGCATGGCCTGCAAGATATGATTCTGTTGCTTTGGCTTCTTTACCAATCTTAATCATACCTTTGAATAATGATTTTGACATATCTTTCATTACCGACTTGACTAAGACTCGCCCTCTTGAATTATGACCATAATGAAGAAGATTAGAAGTAACATCAAATGACTGTCTTTCTGTTCCGAAGATAATCTCGACATCTTCCGCAGATGAACCCGGTCCTTTCATTATGCTATCAATCTTGTACCGCGATAACTGTGAACCAAACATTCCAAGATACCATGACATTTTTCCATCTCTTTCAATAAACGCTTTTTTGTTTGAGAAATTAACTGTGTCTCCGCTCATTGCTTGCAATGTCACCATTTCAAGGTGTGCACTTGGATTAATGTGACATTCAACCAATTCAAAGTAAGCCTGCTGGACATCTCGTGTATTCGCTTGTGGAGCATATATTTCCTGAACTACTGTTGCCTTCGAGCCGGTATCGAGGATAATCATATTTCGCGTTATTGAAGAAGTTCCATCATCCGCTAATGAGTTAACAATCCTAATTGGATCTTCCACCATGACATTTTTAGGAATATATATAAATAGACCAGAACGAAAAGCAGACGCCTCTAATGCGAGAAATTTATCTTCTTCATAGTTAAGCTGGTTGATAGCCATCTGTTTCTTGATAAGTTCCTCGTGTGTTTGTATTGCTTGTCTAAGATCTAAAATTATAACGCCTTGCTTTGATAATTCATTAGGAACTGATATACGATTTATTGCAGAACCAATCTGAACAATACCAATACCGTGTTCAAGCTCATTAAGTCTGGCTCTTAAATCTCCATGTGGCTCATATTTTGTGATTCGATCTGGAATATAAATATGCTCTGGTTTTAGATGGTTAACATCTGAATATTTTTTATAAAGTGGGGAAACCTCAGATGGAAGATTAAGATACTTAGAGAAAGCATTTTCTCTAATTTCTCTAAGCCACTTAGGTTCTATAGCATCATCTATTATTGATTTAATATCATTTTGGCCAATAGAAGATAGAAGTGTCAATTAAAGCGCCCCACCTACATTCATCAAGAAGGAAAAATGTATAGTATTATCCCACTGAACCTTCCATTTCAAGCTTTACTAGTCTATTCAGCTCAACTGCATATTCCATTGGCAACTCTTTTGTAAATGGTTCCATGAACCCGCCGACTATTAACGACAGTGCATCTGATTCTGAAAAGCCCCTACTCATGAGATAAAAGATTTGTTCGTCGCCTATCTTTCCTACAGTAGCTTCATGGGAGATTGTTGCATCCTCTTCATTGACTTCAACATATGGGTATGTATCTGTTCTTGATTTTTCATCTAATAACAATGCATCACATCTAACATTTGATTTTACACCTGTAGCACCTTTTGCGACATGTAACAAACCTCTATATGTTGTTCTGCCAGCATCCTTACTTATGGACTTGCTTGTGATTCTTGAAGTGGTATTTGGTGCTAGATGTACTGCTTTTGCACCTGCATCTTGATGCTGTTTAGCCCCTGCAAAAGCCACAGATATTACTTCAGCATGAGCACCTCTACCAAGCATATAAACACCAGGATATTTCATAGTCAATCTACTGCCCAGATTTCCATCTATCCATTCAACAGTAGCATTTTCATATGCATATGCTCTTTTAGTCACCAGGTTATATACATCCTTGCTCCAGTTTTGTATTGTAGTATATCTTATCTTGGCTCCTTTCTTTGCAATCAATTCTACAACTGCAGAATGCAGTGATTCAGTGGTATAAATTGGTGCAGTACAACCTTCTACATAATGAACTTCAGCACCTTCGTCTGCAATTATAAGAGTTCTTTCAAATTGACCGATGTTCTCAGCGTTAATTCTGAAATATGCTTGCAAAGGAAGTTCAACCTTTACGTTTGGTGGAACATAAATGAAGGAGCCGCCTGACCAAACAGCACTATTTAACGCCGCAAACTTGTTGTCTTCTGGTGGAATGACCTTTCCAAAATGCTTTCTCATAAGTTCTGGCTGCTCTTTGACTGCACTATCTGTATCAATAAATATCACACCCTGTTTTTGCAGATCTTCTCTTAAATTATGATAAACCACTTCAGATTCATACTGAGCGCCTACTCCTGCAAGGAACTTTTTTTCCGCTTCTGGAATTCCAAGCTTATCAAAAGTATTTCTTACGGATTCTGGAACATCATCCCAGCTCTTGCTTTGCTTCTCAGCTGCCTTTGCATAATAGTAAATATTTTGAAAATCAATTTTAGACATATCGCCTCCCCAATTAGGCATAGGTTTACCCATAAAAACCTCATATGACCTCAATCTAAAGTCCCTCATCCAATCTGGTTCACCCTTCATCTTGCTAATTTCTTCAACAGTACCCTTAGACAGGCCTTTCTTACTCAGATAGACATAAAGATCAGTAGAGTCCTTAAAGTCGTATTTACTATAATCACCTATATTCAATTCTTTAGTAGCCATATAAGTCTATAACGGTGTTATGTTTTATATATATTTTGTATTTTTTCTAATCGTTTTAATTCACCCTTACAACCATATGTGCTTTAGAAGTTAATTCCATAGTATCTTTTAAGGAAAGCTATAAATACGTTTACATTTACTTATTCCCTCCCATCGAATAGCTGGCCGTATAGCACTATAAACGACTAGATTTTAAAGAAATGTCTTTTGACGATAATTAATATAATACTATAATATTTTTATATAAATTTATAGAATATTCAACAATCTCTGCAGCATAGACGTGGCTAAGTAGGTAAATAATAAATTCTCAAGCATCGTGAGTAAGGGTTGGATGATTTAGTTACATTTCTGTCCACTGGCATCTCTATCTTTTCTTCCTATTATTGTTGATAATGGCATATAATGTCTAATAATCAAAATCAGGTCAAAATCAGGATTGAGACTAATATTTTTCACTTTATCTTTCATTTAGTATGCTTTTTGCAAGTTCAAATGTTCCTCTGATAGTATGTTCTTTGGATTCAAAAGCTTTAATGTTTCTCTTTCTCAACTCTTCGCTGGTTGCAGGACCAATGGCTATTATGGCCTTAACGTTACTCAGTAATGAGTAAGTATTATGCGATAGTTTGCACATAATTTCAAAGAATGACTGAACTGTTGACGCGCTTGTGAAAATAATAGCATCTACCTTTTTTTGTTTCAACAGTGCAACAAAGTCGTCCCATATAGTATTTGTACAGGAAGTTTTCACATCATATAGAAAAAATTCATCTACCGTCATGCCTAGACAGGACAGAGTCTTGCGAATGAATTCTTTTGCTTTCTCACTCCTAGGAATAATTATCTTTTTCCCTTTTACAATACCATTATCCATCTTTGAAAAAAGACAGACAAGTCCTTGGGACGAATACTCTTCAGGCATCATTTTGACTTCCATTCCATGGCTTATCAAACTAGACTTAGTCTTTGGTCCAACTGCTACAATTATAGTAGAGCTTAATGCAAGAATAATCTCCTCTACTTTATTTACTTTCAGTGCCAGATCAAATAACACATCTACTGCTTGCGAACTCATAAACATACAATAATCATATTTTTTCTCTTTCATTATACTAATAAATTCAGGAATAACCTCGAGACCTTTTGGTACAATGTCTATCGTAGGCAATGAAATGACCTCACCGCCCTCTGAAATTACAAGTCGTGAAAACTCTTGGGCAGCAGGACCTTTCCTTGTTATTGCCAATAACTTACTATTCAGACTTAGTGTCAAAAACAATCACTTACAGAACCAAGCAAGCTTCTCCTGCAAAGAAACCACCTTACCAATTATTATAATTGCAGGAGGTTTCATTCCATTTTCTCGAGCTATATCTGCAATATTAGACAAGTTTCCCTTAACTACTCTCTGCTTCATAGTAGTTCCATTTTCAATTACTGCGGCATCTGACTTTTTGCTCATACCCGCTTTTATCAATTTATGTGAAATGTACTCAAGTTCTTCTACTCCCATCAAGATAACAATAGTATTTACAGTTTTAGCCAATTTATCCCATTTTACAGTTGGTGTCGTTTTTTTAGGATCTTCATGGCCTGTAACAATAGCTACGGAAGACGCATAACGCCTATGTGTCAAAGGAATCCCAGCATAGGCGGCTGATCCTATTGCAGATGTAATTCCTGGAATTATTTCAAAGTCAATATTATGATTAAGTAAGTATTCAGCTTCTTCCGCTCCTCTTCCAAAGATAAACGGATCACCACCTTTAAGTCGTACAACTCTCTTCCCATTTTTAGCATGTTCAACCATCAATTCATTAGTAATATTTTGATGTATGGTCGAATCTCCTACAGCTCTGCCAACGTAAATTTTTTTAGATTTTGCAGGAATTTCATCAATAAGATCTTTACAAATAAGTCTGTCGTACAGTACGACATCACAATTGTTCAAAACTTCCATTGCTCTTACAGTAACTAATTTTGGATCACCGGGTCCAGCGCCGCATATGAAAACTTTACCTTTTTTTCTCATTTACTGTTCCATGCCTCTACAGCATCGCGCCAGCCTTCAGCCAATTTCATAGCACCAGCCTTTAAAAGTAAATCAGCAGCTTTTATGCCAAGTTTATTCGGATCCCGTTTACTTCCAGTTTCTTTTATTTCAATTGATTCTGTACCATCAGCAGAAAATACAGTAGCATAAAGTGTGATTTTAGATGATTCGTATTCGGTAATTGCACAAGTACCTACAGGAAATCTACAGCCTCCTTGTATTTTTGTCAAAAGTGAACGTTCAGCATCTATTTCAGCTCTAGAATATGGATCCTCAATGCTTCTTAAAATTTTGATTAACTCTAGATCATCGCTCCTGCACACAATCGCGATTGCACCTTGTCCAGGAGAAGGCAAAAAGTCCTTAATACTAAATCTTTCTGCGATAACATCCCTCATATTAAGTCGCGTTAAGCCAGCTTCAGCAAGAACTACAGCATCAAAGTCTCCTATTACTGATTTGTTAACTCTTGTTTCAACATTTCCGCGAATCGGCTTGATATTCAAGTCAGATCTTTTGCGCATTATTTGAATTGCTCTCCTTAGGCTACTCGTCCCTATCAATGAACCAGTAGGAAGATCTCTTAATTTCATCTTTTTCTTGTTCACCAATACATCGTTTGGTTTAGCCCGTTTTGGAATACAAGCGATAGTTAGTTTATCAGACAGATCGGAAGGAATATCTTTCAAGCTATGAACCGCAAAATCAACTCTGCCTTTAATTACAGCTTCGTTTACCTCTTTTTCAAAAATGCCTTTTTGGTCTATCGTAAATATAGGTCTTTTATCTATATCACCCCTTGTAGATATTGTAATAGGTTCGAAACTAACGACAGGGTTCGTTTTTCTTAATGCATTTAGTGCAATCTGTGTCTGAGCTACGGCAAGCCTGCTGCCTCGTGTTCCAACTTTTGACCTGGTTATAATGAACCTCTCACCTTGCGTAGTGCGTCAGTGTAGCATTCAATAGTCTTGTCAGCATCGTCTTCACTGTGAGCAATAGAAATGAAACAAGTTTCAAATTGCGAGGGAGGTATAAAAATTCCTCTTTTGAACAATTCGTTATGGAATCTTTTAAATATAGCTAAATCAGATTTGTTTGCACTTTTCTCATCGTCGACGTTTCCAGAAGTGAAGAACAATTGGTACATTGAACCAATGGCATTTATTGTAAGATCTAACCCTAATTGTTCCATTTCGTCATTAATTCCCTGAACTATGCGATCGCATGTCCTAGCAATCTTCGGATAGATTTCATTTTTTGAATTTATCAAAGTCTCAATTGTTGCCATACTTGCAGATACAGATACAGGGTTGCCAGCATAAGTGCTGGCCTGGTATACTTTTCCGCTAGGTGAGAATTGCTCCATAATCTCTTTTTTTCCTGCAATTGCTGCTATAGGAAACCCATTTCCCATGGCTTTCGCAAATGTTGCTAGATCTGGTTTAATTCCAAAGAACTCGCTTGCACCCCCTAATGCTAGCCTAAATCCAGTAATAACTTCATCGAATATCAATACGATCTCTCTCTTTTGGGTCATCTTCCTGATTTCATTCAGATATTGTTTATCAGGTATTATGAGACCGATATTTGCTGGTACTGGTTCTATAATTATGCAGGCGATATTATCATGTTTGTTAATTACTTGTTCCAAAGCTGAATAATCGTTGTAAGGAACTACTAATGTTTGTGATGATACTTCTTCAATTGTACCCTCAGAAGTCGGCACACCTATCCTAGTAGAGTCGCCAGCACGGGCAAGAACATAATCATGAGCACCATGATAGCATCCTTCGAATTTTATAATTTTCTTTTTCTTGGTAAATGAGCGGGCTAATCTAATAGCATTCATCGTAGCTTCTGCACCTGTATTAACCAATCTTGTCATCTCTGCGCAAGGAACAACCTTCGAAATCGTTTCCGACAGCTTTACTTCCTTTTCAGTTGGAACACAGAATAAGGTTCCTTTATCAATTTGAGACTTCACAGATTCGAGTACTGCAGTATAAGCATGACCAAGTAATAGAGATCCATACCCCATACAATAATCAATACAACTTTTATGATCCGCAGTGAAAATTTTGCTGCCTTTCCCTGAAACTGCAAAGAATGGATATGGTTCATAAAATCGAACTGGGCTATTAACTCCTGAAGGAATTACTTGCTTTGCTCTATCAAACAGAAACTTGGAGTTGCTAGACATCAATTAATGCAATTTTATGAATACGAAATATATCTAGGTTTATGATTTCTTGCAGATTTTTTATTTCAATGATTACAAGTACCTCAAACCCACCCCCAACGGCCAAATTGATACTATGATGATAGGTTGAGTTATAAAGGACACGTTGACTAATATGTTATATACTGAAATAAATAATCATATTAGGAATAGGTTTGTACTTTTATATTATAATGTTGAATTATTAATTGTACTATAGAGAAGACGATATAACGTATTATTAAACTTAAATTAACTAAATTAATTGAATTGTACTATCGATTTAATAATAATTGAGCCATTTTCTTTGCATGATAAGTAATTATTATATCTGCGCCTGCTCGTTTGATAGATGTAAGAAATTCAGTCATTACAGCATCTTCATCTATCCAGCCCTCCATTGCGGCTGCCTTAATAAGCGCATATTCTCCAGAAACACTATACGCGGCAATTGGCAAATTAGTACTACTTTTTGTCTTATAAATTACATCAAGGTATGGTATCGCGGGTTTTATCATAATAATGTCTACACCCTCATGAATGTCTTCATCTATTTCATGCATTGCCTCTCTAATATTCGCAAATGGCATTTGGTAACTTCTTCTGTCACCATATTCAGGAGTACAATGAGCAGCATCTCTGAAAGGCCCGTAAAGTGGAGATGCATATTTTGCAGAATATCCAATTATTGCAGTATCTGAAAACCCAGATTCATCTAAACCTTCGCGAATAGCTTTTACCTGTCCATCCATCATAGCTGAAGGTGCCACAAAATCCGCACCAGCTCTAGCATGACTAATAGCAACCCTCGATAGAGTATTGATGCTAGAATCATTATCCACTTTTTTATTCATCACTATTCCACAATGACCATGTGACGTATATTGACATAGACAGACATCAGTAATGATTGCAATTTTATCTCCGAAATGATCGCGTATCAATCTAGTAGATTGTTGTATAATCCCATTATCGCTAAATGCAGAAGTACCTCTATCATCTTTACTAGACGGAATTCCGAATAGAATAATAGCTTTAATGCCCAAGTCAGAAATAGTTTCTACCTCGTTAATAGCTTTATGTAGTGGAATCCTTTGAATCTCTGGCATCGAATTAATCATACTAGGTTTTCTGACTCCCTCTTCAATGAATAAAGGACAAATTAAGTCCCTAGCCGAAAGACGCACCTCTTGTAGTAATTCACGTACTGCAGTATTTTTTCTTAATCGCCTTAACCTGACTATTGGAAAAGCAGCATTACTATATTTATTATTAGTATTTGTCTTCATATTTGAATAATTTGGCCACAACTCTCATTAGCTCTTCACTTTCGTTACATAATTCTATTTCCTTTCTAAGGTTGTTCATGGGAGTAGAGAGAATTCCTTCCACTATGGCATATGAAAGTTCTTCAATTGTTTTGGCTTCTTTGGGCCCTAATGATCTTCCAAGAATGGAAAGTGCTTTTTTCAATTCACGTTCTCGGATAACATCAACACTCTTGAAAATAGAAACTACTATTGGCTCGACCTTCCTTCTCTTCAGAATGGAATCTACTGATCCCATTTCGTTATTAATTATCTTTTCTGCTGATTGAATCTCATTCTTGCGGGCCCGAATATTCTTTTCAACTATCTCGGATATCTGATCTATATTTATCAATTTCACTTTCTTTATTGTTGCGACTTTATCTTCCACTGTTCTGGGGTTTGAGAGATCAAAAATCAGTAAACCCTCTTTTGCATTTCTTCTAGCTTTTTCAACTCTATCATATGTAACCAAATAATATGGTGCATTAGTAGAAACGAAGATCAAGTCGACGTCATGAAACATTTCAAGTGCATTTTCAAATGGAATTGGCACACCAGCTACAGTGTCTGCAAACGACTTGGCTCTCTCAAAAGTCCTGCTCGTAATCATAAAATTGACTTGGCGTTGTTTCAAAGACTTGGCAATAAGACTCGCTCCCTCTCCAGACCCAATGAGCATAATGCGTTTATCATTTAGATTATCAAAGTATTCTTCTGCCATCCTTACTGCCATGGAACCTACAGAGACGCTTCCTTTATTTAATCCAGTATGTGTCCTTATTCTGCTTCCAACTTTAACTGCCCTATCAAATATAACCTGCAGATGAGAACCAGCATATTGGTTCTTACGAGAGAATTCAAGAGCTCGTCTTATCTGACCAAGTACTTGGTCTTCACCAATAACTAAAGAGTCTAGACCTGACGCTAGTTTTAATAGATGATAAATAACATCTTTTCCTCTTTCGACTTGGACGATATTTTCAAATTCCTTATTTGACAAATTAACTGCAGTAGCCCATTGTTCTAACAATCTTTTCTCAGTTGGATCTGCACTGATAGCAAATACTTCCACCCTGTTACACGT
>JBKOWU010000242.1:0-10690 GCA_046724555.1 Thermoproteota archaeon
GTAATCATATCTGTACCTGAATTCACCGCTCTTGATATTTTGTCATGATTCCCTTCAAAGAGCTTCAGATACCACATAACTAATTCCTCTTCTATGTCCGCTATATCCGCTATTGGATCGCCGGTGCCTGCCTCTGCTATTTTCCCTGACGCGTCTATACTCCCTGATGCATCCACAATATGTAAGAGTACGTCAGATTGAGCGGCAACAGATAAGAACTGATTTCCCAGACCTTTCCCTTCCCAAGCACCTTTGATTAAGCCAGGTAAGTCAACTAGGTCTACAGGGATAAATCTCCAGCCGTCAATACATCGCGAATTCTTTGGACTGTCCTGGACATCGAATTCCCTGTGAACACACAAGGTAATAGTATTTGCGTTGCCTTTTCGAGGTTCTTTAGTCGTAAATGGATAATTGGAAATTTCTGCTGTCTCAAGTGTAGCAGAATTAAAAAAGGTAGTCTTGCCAGTATTAGTCTTGCCAATCAACCCGATTTTTATCATATGTATAATAGTGAAATTTTGCGATCGTATTTATATCTCACTACAATCGCTAGAGAAAATTCTAATCAAGTCTTAAGTAGCCAACGTTATTGAATATCTATTTTTACTAAACCCGAGTTGTCGGACTGAAAAGATCATACTGGCTCAAGTTTGCGCAAGGCTATACTTAGCTCATCTATTCTCCATGTCATATCGTCGATCTCATCTCTACTGAAATCTGCTTCCCACTTATCCAAAATTGTTTTCAATATTTCAGTAGCATTATAAAGCAATGCCCAATATGGATGATGCTCTGCAGTAGAGTAGGATAGCTCAAGAAGATCATACAAGCTCGACGTAGCCCTTTTAAGGGAATCCGTATCTTGATCGTAAATTCTAATTATCCCCGAATCAGTGTCCGCAACAACTTTGATATCCATATCTTCGTCTTGATTTATATGATCGACTGTCGACCTTATTTGTTCATACAGTCTGTCGATTCTTCTTCCTTTGAAAGGCATAGTACCAAAATATTCTGCTGTATTGTGTTTTATTTGCTTATGGCCGTTACACTTTTGAAATATGCATGTAACCTCTACACATACAAGAATAGCAAATAATTATGATGGTAATAATAATAGTAATCGAACCGTGTTTTCAGATTATTATTTGATGCGCATATAAAGTTCTTCAATGATTTACATGAAAATTGTATTGCAATGTGACTCTAGGCTTGAAAAACCGCACAAAAAAGAATCTAAATTTTAGACTTAGAAATGTCCAGGTCAGAAGCCTTGATGTCATTTAAAAGATCCATTATTAAAAATTCAGAACACAAAAGTAACAATATGTGTTCTGGACGGAGATTCAGTATGCATATATTACAAGTCTAACCATATTCCAAAAGAAACATATTTTATCACTACTAGTTACACAGACAAATTTAGAGATACCGAGTTAGGCCCAATACACGCTTATCAATAACCATAGCTACAATGGAAGCGTTACTGCGCCTTGCGAGGCAGACTGTACTAGCGAAGAATACTTGGCTAAGGCACCTTTTGTATAATGCGGTCTTATAGGTTTCCATTTTCTTTTTCGCCTATTTATCTCTGCCTTTGATAAAACCAGATCGATCTTGCCTTTGACAGTGTCGATAAGAATTTCGTCCCCATCCTTTACCAGCGATATAGGTCCCCCGACCATTGCCTCAGGTGAAACATGACCTACCATAAGTCCTCTAGTTGCTCCAGAGAACCTGCCATCAGTTACCATCGCAATCTTTTCTCCTAGCCCCTGCCCGACTAGTGCGGCGGTAGCCGATAACATTTCCCTCATGCCCGGCCCCCCTTTTGGACCCTCATATCTTATTACTACGACATCTCCTTCCACTATACGTCTATCTGATATTGACTTGAAGGCGTCTTCTTCGGTGTTGAAAACTTTGGCTTTTCCAAAAAAGCTCATATTTTTTATACTGGCAATTTTAACTACCGCGCCTTCTGGAGCAAGTGAACCATATAATATTCTCAACACACCTTCTGCGTGAATTGGATCTTCAATTGATCTCACTATATTCTGATCTTCCAATTCAGAAAGACGAAGTGATCTAATATTATTTTCCATAGTGTTACCTGTAACGGTCATTACATTTCCGTGAAGTATTCCCCTAGATAGTAACTTATGCAAAATCACAGGAACACCTCCGACTTTGTCTAGGTCTAACATAACATAGAAGCCACCAGGCCTCATATTGGCAATATGCGGGACCCTCCTCCTAATCCTTTCAAAGTCCTTCATTTCTAATTTGACGTCCACTTCTCTTGCGATAGCTAGGAGATGTAATACGGCATTAGTCGAACCTCCAATTGCATTTGCTATGGCAATTGCATTTTCGAAGGCTTCAAAAGTCATTATATCTTTTGGACGAATATTATTTTCTATTAAATTTGAAATTGCTCTTCCTGTTTCATGGCAAATTTTGGATCTTCTGTCACTTTCAGCAGGCGGCGAGGCACTTCCTGGCAATGACATTCCAAGTGCCTCACTTATAGAGGACATAGTATTGGCAGTATACATACCAGCGCATGAACCAGCAGACGGACACGCCACATTTTCTAAGCTTATTAATTCTTCTAAAGTCATTTTACCTGTGTCATAAGTACCAACGGCTTCGTAGACATCTTGAATAGTTACGTCCTTACCATTCCAGTTTCCTGGCATAATCGTACCGCCGTATACGAATATACTAGGTAAGTTAAGTCGAGCCATAGCCATTAAACTCCCTGGCAAACTTTTATCACAACCAGAAATAGCAACCAGAGCATCGTACTTATGAGCCCTCATCATTATTTCAATTGAATCAGCAATGATCTCCCTGCTCACCAATGATGATTTCATACCTTCATGACCCATGGCGATGGCGTCCGATACAGCAATTGCAGTAAATTCCCTTGGGGTACACCCTGAATCCTTTACTCCTTCCTTAGCCATTTGTGCAAGCTTACCGAGGTGGAGATTACATGGCGTCGCCTCATTGCATGTCGAAGAGACACCTACGATTGGCCTTTCCAGATCAGTGTCATTAAGTCCCATTGCCTTGAACATGGCTCTATGGGGGGCCCTTGATGGGCCTTCAACTACTGTTCTACTTGGGAGTATCATAAGTTATCAGCTTAATCTGGTTGATATATCCGCTTATTCATATATATTTTCAGTTAATTTTAGCACTAGCTTTAGCTGAGACATGTGTTATAGCAGAATGCAAATAAAATGGATTGTTCGTTCGACAATGTACGCCTTCTATTAGCTAGTCTAATGTTGCAGTAATTTTTACCGCATCTAATCCTTCTACCTTAAAAGTGGTTTCGCACATTCCACATTCAGAATTACCACTCGATAGGTCATTGGCTGACACTTCTTCATTTGCGTAGTCACATTTTGGACATCGAAACGCGAAACTTACCTCAAAATTCTCTAGCTCGATCGTTTCACCCATAATCCACCATCAACCTCCGTTTGATATATCAAAAATTTGTTACAAGAGTATGCTCTACATCGCCAGCGTGCCATTCTTATTAAAGAGTATATTAAAATATATAAAACTAATGCAATCAGGGTCCTTTTAAAATAGTAAAATAAATTTGCAAATAAATTGTGTATACTATTAACGCATGTGTTAAGATATATATGTATTAGCCTTCTCTCTCATAGTACCGAAATTTCCGCTGGCCGACCAACACAGTAGCGAATACAGACGCTATCAACAACAGGGCTACTCCGTTAGGAAACTCTGGAACTACGACATATCCTCTTGCTATGCCATTACGTGTGAGATCTGGTGTCTGTCCTGCCTTGAGTAGTTGCTTAATTTCAAGCTGTATTTGATAAATATCATTGGATGGGAAAGTAACTACTTGGGTATCAGTTGCATTTTTCGCTGTCAAGTTTTGTTTAGTTATCACCGGTTTGCTATTTTTGTCCAATAAGATCATATCATATTTTACATCATTACTTGATAATGGATTGGATGTAACAGGATCATAAAAGGAAATATTTACAGTTGATTGTGTTTTTGGTTTAAGTGGATTAGGAGTCCATGATACTGCTGCATGAATACCACCTGTATTTGTAACTAGGTCAGAAGAAGTTGCAATTTGTTGTTGCTGCTGAGAACCGGCACTAGGTGCCAGCAATATAAATCTCATTACTCCTTGATTACTATTATTGCTGATGCTATTGCTACTGCTATTATTATTATTATTATTATTATTATTCGACACTCGTTTTTGTTGTTGCTCTTGCTGAGCGAGCTTTATAACATCATTTTTGTTTATAAGATAATGTACTACCATCGCATCAGGAAAAGAGAAAGGATCAATAGCTAAAGAACGACCTGATAATGTTTGACCATTCACTGTTGCATTAAACCTAGGCGAATCCCCAAATCCTTTCCAAGATTTGGGAAGTCTCATCTCCTCGTGAACGAAGATAGGTTGTTGCTCTATACGGCTCAGATTCCAATTAAATGGCATTGTCCAAGAAAATGATTTCTTCGCTGGATCAAAATTAAGGTTATTTATCTTATCATAATAGGATATAAGTGTAGTATTATAGACCTGATTCTGATAGTTCCAGTTATTACGATAAACATCACCTACGCTAAGGTACGAATCGAATTTAGGAGCATTTTCAGGTAGGAATATATTTCTATCATTATCAATGGAAAAAATTTCAATGTGAAAGTGATATAGTCCTCCTTCTAACAACACAGGACCTTTAACGTTAATTGTTCCACCAGGATCGGCCACCCAAGCATTTTGGAACGGGTCTTGCTCACCGTATACCGTAAGAGTACCATTAGAAGGTTGAACTTTCAGTGTCAATAGTCCATTATGAGCATGAAAAAAGTCTCGTAAAAGTGGCTTCTGACCACCGACTGAGGATGATGAAGAGGATGACAAGAGCACGCCCTTGTTAACTGTGATCTCATAGGTAACATGTTGAATAGTTTTGTTGTTGTTTGCATCAAATAACCTAAATTGCATGTAGGCATCCTGTCTATTATCACTAGTTAAAATCGGTGGATTAACCTTGACAAAAAGACTAGCTTTTCTATTTCCTACACTGGCAGGAGGTAAGTTTTCCTGGGTTAAACCATCTGCGTAGGCTTTTCGGAAGATATCATAACGTCCAGTAGAGGAGAGCAGCAGCTGAAAAACAAGGAATATAGCAAAACAAGATACTAAAATATTCCTCTTTAGCATGTGTGTGCAGTACAAGCCATTCTCTTCTTCTGTTATTTATTTCTTAATGTGTCCAATGGTATAAATTAATCAAATTAAATCAAAAATAATGCTGATGCCCTCGAGATACACATCAGAGCATATTGTTATCATTACTCTTGTTTCAGCAATTATGCTACTATTAGCATTTTTGGTTATGCAACCTACGCAACATGTCTTAGGAGTAGTTGAACATTCGTCATCATTTACTCGCCCTAATTTTTCGACATCATCATTGTTTTCGATCGATCGAGTTGCGAATGCCTCACATGATCGTAATATGATGTCGTCGTCTTCTATGAATAACGCGAGTGATGCTAATGGCACCCTTACTGTTGTGACTATCAGCAACAACGGTTCGTTCCTCCCGAATGCTACATATTCTGTTTCTTCCTATCCTACTAGTATCGGCAGCAAAACAAACTTTACTATAATAGATGACGGGCCAGAGGATACAAACAAAGTAACAAGAGGAATTATTTCCATCCCAAGATTACGTCATGGCAACTATTTAGTAACAGAATTAAAGGCTCCAGAAGGTTATGTAGTAGACAAAGTATCCAAGGTTATTCAAATCGGCTCAGGTCAAAGCTCTGCAAGTGCAACATTTACCAGCGATATGCAAAACCAAGACCAGCAAAAAAATAGTTCACAAATTAAAAGCATTACATATACGGCAAAGTTCGAATGTGGGTCAATAATTGGAAATGAAGGCCCGCTTAGACCTGGCCATTACGATACTGACATCAGTATTTTTAATAGACAAGAATATCCTATCAATATTTTACTGAATGTTATAATTAATGGAGGCGCAAACACCAATGCATTGGTGAAGACTATACAACCACAAACGTCTATTGGCATAGTATGCAAAGACATACGCCAATTTTTTGGCATAGGAAATAACTCAAAACAATTGATAGAAGGCTTTGCAATAGTACGTCTTGAAGTAAACGGTGGAGTTGTAGGCTCTCTCTCATCTAGCGGAGGAGGCGGCGGTACTGTAATACCATCATCACCTGTAACGGTGGATGATATTAATAATTTTCTAGATGTACAGGTATTTTACACTGCAAACGCATTAGAGTTCTTACCTCACGAGATATTGGTCAAGGATATAGTGTTCTCCATCCTTAATGACACATCGTCCAAGATTCCGAGGTCGTTGTTGATGAAGCCACTCGATATTACATTACAATCACAAATAAACGAAATGTCGGATCCTGAATCTAAAGTAAGGGAAATATTGTCTGAGAAGTATGACTTGTCAGGTAATGACCTTACAGGATTGCGTATCAGAATCATCAATCTGAGTATAGCCGTAGCTGCCATGATAGACGATCATGCAATTTCTTCATCCATTGTAAGACCACAGGCTAGCTCTTAACTCACTTCTTGAGTATAGTACTTTAATCGAATAAAATATGCGGCATTTGTCCGAGTTTAGAAGTTTTTCTTACTCGATTAAATCAACAATATCAATTAGGCAAAAATACCCAACTACATGAAATCAAAGCCAATGGTTCTTAACTGATCAACCTGCGCAGGCTAGCATGTGGTGCTCAAATGAGTCTATCCAAGGGCATACTATGCATATAACTGCAGTTCTCCTAGCATACAGCATTATATAATGTACATGAGAAAAATGGTCTTGTCATATTTAGTGGATTTTAGTTTTCTCTATCAGAAATCGACGAAAGATTTTTAACAAAATTAAAGCTTGAAATTAAGTTCGCATCTTATAAGCTTAGTGTTTACTATTGTACTGGGTAAGTACTTGAAAGGTGACATGAAGCTAAAATATAAAATCAATCATACCCGTGTAAGATATAACAACAAGACAGGAATGTATGAAACAGGATCACAGACCTTTGCAAGATACGACCAAGCCAAAGAGAATAGGTGGACATGTGAAAAATGTTTTAGCCGATTTGCCACGTTGAAAAAATTAAAACAACACAAGATAGATTATCACGCGTATTAAGCTTCTATATAATCCGTTATGACATGCATCGAAATTGTGATAGGTCAAATCTTAAGCACATTGCCCAACCTCGAAATTGCCAGCAATTATTACAATATTTCTAGTAATAGGTCTACAATATGGCAAGAATACAAACGTAGAAAAGTTTTTAATAGTCAAATCTTATTCAATTTTTTTGATGAACAAGGTCGTTACAGTAGGCGTAGTGATGGGTGTTCTTCTTGCAGGGCTTATTTTTAGTCCTATTTTATTAGGAAAGTATCCACAGCAAGCACAAGCACAAACACAACAGTCTACAGGCAAAACTAAGAAGGTTCTACTAGTAGCAAGTGAAAAAGAAGTACAGGTAGCCCCTGATAATGCACTCCACCCCGGTGGTGTAAAATACAATGCCATGGTCTTTAATGGTACTATTCCAGGTCCAGTTATTGCAATTGACCAGGGAGACACTTTGGAAGTTACATTGAGGAATGATGGCAAACTAGTCCATAGTATGGACTTTCATGCAGGATTCGGCGCTGACAAAGCAAATTCAGGTCCGGTAAAACCAGGTGAATCAAAGACTTGGACTTTACAGGGCGTATATTCAGGAGTATTCTTCTATCATTGCAGTGCTGACGCACTTAATGGCATATGGGAACATATTGCTAACGGCATGTATGGTGGCATAGTAGTGCATCCAACTAACGAGAAACCAGCAAAGGAATTCTATGTAGTATTTGGTGAAATCTACAACACCAAGGACAAAGGATTATTCCAAGCTGTTAATGGAACAGGCTCGTTTGATATAGCAAAATTCGCGACTGATCAATCAGATTTGGAGCTAACCAATGGTATGGCGTTCAAATTTGCTCCAGCAGTCGGCCAAGTTGTCAAGCTTGAGCTGAATAAGAATGCAGAAATATTCAAGGTCAAGCCTGGCGAACTGACAAGATGGTATATTGTCAATGCAGGTCCCAATGATTTTGTATCATTCCACTTCATTGGAGGGATGATTACAGTACGTGATGGTTCAGTCAATGGCGATTTTGGTACCGTAGATCAAAATGATGAAACGTGGACAATTCCTCCAGGGTCAGCATCAGTCATAGAGTCTGTATTTCCAGATCCTGGGCTATATGTGGGTGTGACTCATTCACTGGTAGGTGTGGTGAAAGGTGGAGCGTTTGCCGTATTAGCAGTTGGTAACTCAACTGCAACTGACCATCCTTCTGGCACGTGGGTTCCTCCGAAGGGCAGTGCATCTGCAGCTCCACCAGCTAGTGCAATGGGGAACATGACATCTGCTAACCAGACGTCAGCGGCAGGTGGCAGTAACCAAACTGGAGCTGGCTCCAATCAATCAGCAGCAGCAGCATAATAGTTGAGCAGCAAAAGCAAAACACAGAAACTAAGTCGTTCTTCACGACTTAGCTCCTCATTTTCTATTTTTTAGTCCTATGTCATTTAAAATAGTAAACTTATTTGCAGGCAATTAAATCAAATTTTAGGAAAATTTTTCTAGAATTAGCCTGACTAGCTTCGAACCCCTCTAACTTGAATATTGTGACTTTCTGGTGGCACAAAGAAGTCTACGAATACTGTTTTTCCGTTCATTTTGACTGATGCTTTTTTATACAAAGTTCCATCCATGATGACAGATACAGATTGTTTTTCCGAAGTCTGAGGTATTTTTAGACTCAGCGGCCCACCCGTACTGCTATAGTATGTTATTGCAAAGTTAATGCTGTCAGTGGCATTATCATACTTTAAGTCACTGACGCGTGCTAGAGCACGTAAATCATATGGGAGAAACTGGCCAGGAGCTACAGAAAGGGTAGTTATTGGAGCATCTAGATCGATGCCCGCACAACTGTAATAGAATACATATGATTTTACAGTAGTGTCTGGTTTAGCAGTAAATGCGATTTGTTGGCCAGGCTTTATGATGGGAATTACGTTACTTCTGACAGAATCGATCTGTGTACCATTACGGCTGTGTACAGATGCATATACACTAATATTATGTAGATCAAATGAACCTATATTCTTGGCCATTCCTACCAAGGCTACATCTTTTCCTACTGGCATATTAGAGTAATTAAGAGATAAAACATTCCAGTTTGGCACCGAAACATGATTTACATCGACAATGAACGCCTTGCCTGTAACTATCTGTTGAGGTTTAACTGTAAATTTGAACGGAGCACCAGTAAACGGATAGATAATTCTGCCAAAAGTTGGTTCTTTAATAAAATAGGTAGCAGGAGCTTTTGAACTATCAACACTTGGTACGGCTGTATTTAATCCTACTGTTACACTTATTGGAACTCTGCCAAAATTATTTACCACTCCTACAACATTGAGATTACCGTGAGTATCCAAAAAACTTCTCTGATCTGTCATCTTTATTGAATTATTATTATTATTATCATATGCAAAGACACGCGTGGGGAAAGAGATCGTTGACCCAATGATGTGAAAAGAAATTGCTAGTACAAAAATTACAGCCACAAGGATGATTGTATTTCTAATTCTCTTACGGCTCTCTTTATGAAAATCATATAACTTCATAGTATCTCTTCAACCATTATTACCAATTTAATCCATTCCCAAGGTGTTAGATAGCAACTTGCAATTCTGCATCAATTTTTACTAGTCTAAACATTTTTATCTATTTGGCTTAGTTGACCGCTATAATACTTTATGTGTATCTGTGTCTATCACGAAGTTGATCTAAAGTGGCATCTAAGAAATCTTCATTTCTGTCCACAGCCATTTGACCAACAACCACTGTGAATAGCTTCGTTGCATCATGAGGGCGGAAGTATTTGGCCAGCAACATTTTGAGCTCTTCGAGCTTCGAAACTCTATTTGAAGGTATAGGTGCTCTTGGTACGCTATGTATGTAATTATTAGAAATTAGTCTAATAATCATCTATAATCTTTATAATTTGTATTAAACTCTATAATGAATAATATGATGAAAAGTAATAAGTTTTCAGTGTCTACAAATAGTGTAAAAGCAATACCTCACCTATCAGTTCAGCCCTCATTTCTTCTTATAACGGTGTTGACAGCATCCGGATTATTGTTATTATCGTTTGTGATACCATACGATGCAGTAGCACAAGGCCAATCACAATTACAGAGACAAGAACAACAACAACCAAACATAAAAGCATCATACATCCATCAAACACAGAAAATGGTTGTTGGAAATAATATTAAAAACCTTGTAATATTAATCCCAAATGAAGCACATGAAGATACTAGTCAAATAAAGGAAACGAGACTTCTCAACCAAACATATCTTCCAGAAAATGCAGTAGTAAATGTTGGTACTACAGTAGCATGGTTAAATGCAGATGCAGGTCATCGTCACAGTATAACTTTGGTAGATGACAATACAAAGAACATTGTATTTAATAGTGGTAGGTTTGATAACTATAATGCCTCAA
>JBKOWU010000318.1:0-7824 GCA_046724555.1 Thermoproteota archaeon
TGCACTACCATTTAACATAAACATATTGAATGTAGCATTAAACATTGGAGAACTAGAATTTATATTAGTAAAGTCAAATACGCCTGAAACTACCCATGCGGGCCTTCCATCTTTTCCATTTTGTATGCTAGTAGTTGTTCCGTATTCTGCATGGCGTGGTTTTTGTGCATTTGCTATTGGTAACAGAACACTACTATTATTCAACACCCCTCCTGTTACTATAATCATCAGCATCAATGCTATTATAACTACCATTGTTGAATTTGTAAATTTACTGTTTTCGCGTTTTCTTTCAGTCATTATAACACATAATTAAAATAATGTATAAAAGAGTTAAGGCTAGGATAAACCTGACTTAAAAGGAAAGAAAGGATATCTATCTATCAAAAAGCGAAAAAAGAGGAAATAACCGGAGAGGATATTACTTATTACATCTGTATGGGCTGTATGTTATTTACATGTTCGCTCAGAATTTTTTATTTTCAATAAAACAAATAGATGCAATTTCATATCTTTATATCTATTGTTCTTCAAAAAGTTGTTCAGCTGTAATATCCTATCTTCTCTTCTAATTTTTCTTTGATATAATTTGGTACTTGATCAAATGGAATTGATTCTACCTTGGAGATCTCGTATAATTGATACACAAGCTCAATCACGTTTTCGGGGGAAACATCCTCCGTACTAACTTTTGTGATGAATAATTCTATTTTGTCCTCTGGTGTCCCCGATTTGGTAAAATAGTTGTACAACCTGGCGTGTGAAGCTAAATCAGCCAAATTCCAACCATGCTGTCTTGCTTCCACAGCTAGCTGTCTAATTGAATCAAAGTCCAAACTTTCAAGTCCAGTTTTATAATTACTGATTATGCTGGTAACTGTCCCCGCTTCTATATTATTCTGTGCAGCAATGGTATCGCGGGGGATACCGGAAATCCAATCCCTAATTACGTTTCTTCGAGTTTGCTCATCTGTTAACGGCGGCATATACTATATAGAATAATGTTATAGAAGATTATAAGTATTCGTCAGATATCCGTCAACTGGCCGTCAGATCAGCCGTCATTTGGAATTGGAATGGAATATTGTACAAGCATGCTATATACAGTATTTCCAATGTGGCGTCAGTATTAGATACTAAATTTCTAGCTCGATATAGACTTGCTTCTTTAAGAGGTCAACCACATATTTCTGTTTAGCAATAATATTTCCGCTACCAGTGAATTCAGTACCAAGCACACGCCTGAAGTATTGCTAATATTAATTCCACATCCTTCTTCTCCTGGAGCCTCAATTGATTTTCCTCTGATATAATTTAACGTCCCAAGCTGTGATCATACATACAACAAGATATATTGGAGATGTCATTCAACATAGATCGATATATAAGATAAGATTGCAGCAATAATAGCAAAGCTAAAACCATCAACGACGGGCGAGTAGACTAATTTCATGCTGAAGTCCACCTGTTGCTGGAATCAACAAGACAATAAGCACCGTTGGTTTGCTCACTACCCATAATAATGCGATAGGTATCGCCTTGAACGAAATTCAGAACTATAGGAAATCAGGAAGCGAGGGAAAAATTTATTAAAAAAGGTTATACATAACACGAGAATGTCATCGCTTAATGCCCTAAGAGAAGTTGTCCAACGATTGGCAGAAACATTTAACAATCCACAAAACAGAGAATCATCTTACTTTAATTTTTATGATGACTCTTTGACTATAAATGGTTTCCCTCCAAATCTTCCAACAAACAAGGAAGGCTTTAAACAGTTCATTTATCTCCTGTGGAAAGCATTTCCTGATATAATAATTACGTTTGAAGATATCATTATCGAAGGAAATAAGGTTGCAGGCAGATATAACCTAGCAGGCACACACAAAGGTGAATTTATGGATCTTCAGCCAACCAATAAACAATTCAAAGTCAATGGTATGACAGTATTTTCTTTTCGTGATGCAAAAGTTATAGAGCGTTGGAATCTGGTAGATATGATGTCATTGATGGAACAATTGAGAACACAATCGTGACAAAGTTCAGAATGGCCTTTATTGTAAGTTTAGATATTCATCGTGATAACGGTTATGGGTCATCATCATAATAATGTTAGTCAAATGCGTGACAAAAAGAAGACACATGTAGGTCAAATGGCAGACGAATGTAAGCCAGACGGAATCTGGAATAGACCGGACCCCCTATAAGGCACTCTATGCAGTATTCCATAGACAACTAGATATCTGACATCACCATTTTCATATAAAATAAAATAGGAATTGAAAAATTCATTACGGTAGAAGACTCGTAAGTGAACTTAACGAACCTATATTCCCAAGTTGATCAAAACCGTTATAGCTAATCTCGATTCCAAAATAATATTTTATTTTTTGCTAGATCTAAGATAGAGAATTAGCTAAGTGTACAACTTCACTCAATTACAAGAATCATCAAACAATATGATAATATTCTGCTGATCATAGCTCCTCTAAATCCTCTTTATCTGTCAATTCTATCCAGCGGTTCATTTACCAGGTTGTGGACTACATACACTACTGTATTGAATCCCACCGAAGTCGAAGCAAGATTGTTTTATTTTGAACTTAACACGGAGAAATAGAATAGGTTGACTAGATCCTATATTTCGTTGACAGTTCAATTTTTGTTATTCCACCTATTCTTGAAGAGAGACTTCTACTGGTGTGGGATTAGAGAATATATCAAATACAGGGGATCTCTTTTGTGCAAGATCTACAAGTTCTCTTACTTTTTCCCTTGATGCATCAGATTTGACTTTGAATGTGACGTTTATTTTCTCATATCCATTTCTAACATTCTCAGACATTCCAAGATAGCCTTGAAGGTCTATGTCACCTGATAGCGTGGATTCTACCTCGTCTATCACTACTCCTTGAGATGCTGCATGGTAAATCAGAGTTGTAGTCAAGCAACTACTCAGAGCTGCAAGTGCATACTCGCCTGCATTGGCTCCGTTGTCTTCTCCTAGGAGAATTGGTGGTTCGTCTTCGTCATACACGAAAGGTTGGCTTCTACTGTGAGTCTGACCAGCGCCGTAAAAGTCATTTATGGTTATTTGGTTATGACCACCCTTAATCCACTCTCCTTTTGCACGGAAATTGAATTTTGAGATTATAGGGCTGCTCCTTATGGCATCTATGGTGCCCGCCAGTTTTGTAACATTTACCCCGTTTACGATTTTTTGCTCTACTTCTTCTTGTTTGTTTTCAATTTGATTTGTTTTGCTCATAACATATGATATCATGATAGCATAATATAAATGTATTCATATTGATATCATGATATCAATGACATTAAAACTGGTTCGCTTCAGTCGGCTCAATCTCAATTTTTGCAAGACAACTCTTTCTATATGAGTAAACAAATCAGTTTTTATTTATCCCATGTGGTTTAGATGGGTGTAGGATATTTGCAACTACAAAAGTTATTTACTGCTAGTTCAAGAATAGCTTATGTACATTCTCTTTTGTAACATGTAACTTGTAGACTTCGTCTCCATTTAGCAGAAAGATCTGATCATGCAATTCGAATAGCTCTAACATGTCTTTTATCTCTGAGTTTAACAAAGTAGTACTATTGTAAGTACAATACGTCGAGCCAGCTAATCTATTAGTGTTATAAGCTTCTTCAATAGATAATGCCTGCTTCAATGAGGCCTTTGCTACATCATTTATCAGAAAATCCAGACAACATACCTGTTTATTATTAGCTTTTTTAGCCATGTTTTCAATTATCCTGCCAAAATATTTCATAATGTTTTTTTGACTGATTTGAGTTTGTTGCTTTTGCTGCTGTTGTTTTAGTGGATGGTCTTCCTTGCGCTGATAGTTTACTAATCCTGCTGCAATGGTATCACCGAGAGTATAATAATATGGCTTAATTGTTGCATCATACCAATTAAGTTTAGACAAAAGTTCGGATGACTGACTTTCTGGCGAGCTACAAAAACATCTAAACAGGTCACTTTCCTTGGCTAGCCTATCCATCGATTTTAACAATCCTATCATTGATTCATCATCTGAATAAATTACCAAATAATGCTTCCTTGGAACCTCTGATTGTTGATGTTTTAACCATTTGTCTACCGCATCCTTTACTATTGAGTTTATAGAAACACCTCTTTGATTTGCCAATTCTCCTAACTGTAAGTGAACTTTATCATCAAATCCTCTAATTATTAGATTGTGTGCCACAATAACTATTAGCTAAATTCATATTTATATATATCGATATCATGATATCACAACCTTGTACATTTATACTATGCTATCATGATATCTGAATGTATGAATCAGCTTGATCATAATCAAGAAAAAAATCAAACTACAATAGAAGAAAAAAGGAATTTACGGGCAATCATAATGACATTGGATGACATAGTAGAATACAATAGGGTAAAAGAACTAGCCGATTTGGTAAAATACCATAGCAAATTAATGTCGTACTATAGATTGGATCTGAAAACTGGCAAATGGAATACTAAACAATTTCTAGTTACTCAAACCGACACACAATTGGATGGAATAAATTCTGATATAAACACCTACAACAAAGCTGTAAGAGACTGTAAGATATTTGAATATAGTTTGCAGATAGCATTTTTTATATTTTTTGCCTAATTGGGACAAAAAACTTGGCGTTTTTATGATAGTATTTTATAAAGAAGGTATGTATTTGCTATCATATTGTGACTATTCAGCCGCTTCCACCTAAGTCAGGAAAAAAATCTGAGATATTATACGGAGTAGATAATGCTGTAGGAAGAGGCGTATATTTTATGTCAAATGTAAAAAGCAAGATGGATATTTGCTTTGATTATAAAGCTCCGTCTATAGTGGTAGATATTGAGGAATATAGAAATGGATATACAGACATCAAAAAGAAAGGTGGAAAAATAAGGGCTCTCACTGAGATTACGAAAGACAATATACATTATTGTAAAAAGTTAATGAAATTAGTTGATGAGCTACGTCATTTGGATGGCATTAAAGGAGGCATTGCAGTTAGTGACACAGAATATATGGCTACAACAGTTTTAGAAGAAGAAAAGCCTCTGACCCAAGTAATATATAGCAATATGAAAGAAGTCGTAGAACAGGGTCAATACATATTTGATACATTATGGAACAAAGCCATCCCAGCTGAACAGATAATAAGAGAGATAGAAGAAGGAATAGAACCAGAAGTTTTTCAAATAATTAGTGATCCCAATGAATCAACTCGGATCCTTCTTAATTTGGCAAAGTCTGTAAAGCAGGAAGCCCTAGTATTGCTCCCTAATGACAAAGCTATGGTAAGAGTAGAGAAGTTAGGAGTTATTGATTATATGATAAAGGCATCACAAGAAAATAATGCAACTATAAAGATTATTTGTCCTTTATCTGAAGTGAATTTGAATATTATAAAAAGAATATCTAAAAAGGCACCAAAGATCAGAATTCTAAATGGCAATGAGTCTACAACTGGAATGTTTATAGCTAATAGTACAAATATGTTGAGAGCTGAGCTCAAAGAACCAAAAGCTGAGCAATTTTCAGAAGCAATAGGTTTTACAGTGTATTCTAATAGTAGACGCAGCATAGAGTCGTATAAATCAATATTTGAATTGATTTGGAACGATCGTAGATTAAATGAAGAACTGAAAAGGACAGACATTGTTCAGAAGGAGTTTATCAATATAGCAGCTCATGAATTACGTACTCCTATACAACCAATAATCAGTATATCTGATGTTCTTCTCTCTAAAATAAAAGATAATGAAGAAGAAAAATTACTAGAAGTCATAATCAGAAATGCAAAAAGACTACAACGACTTACAGAGGACATTTTAGATGTTGCCAAAATAGAAACGGAATCGCTTACATTAAGGAAAAGTCAATTCAATCTAAAAAGATTGATTGTAAATACAATTACAGATTATAAGAGTCATATTAAAAGAGAAGGCAAGGATAATAAAGTAGAAGTGGAACTTACAACAAGCAAGAAAGGCAAGAAAAATAATAATGATACTGATGTCTTTGTATATGGTGATGAAGGAAGAATAACACAAGTTATTTCTAATTTACTTAGCAATGCTATTAAGTTTACCAACAAAGGGACCATTGCAGTTAAGATAGATAAGAGAATGTATAAGAACGACAACCAAGGAGGGCTGGTTACTATTAGCATAAAGGATACAGGTAGAGGAATAGACCCCAGTGTCAGAGGTAAACTATTTGGAAAATTCGCGACGAAATCAGAGACAGGAACGGGATTAGGTTTGTTCATATCAAAAAGTATTGTAGAAGCTCATGGTGGAAACATGTGGGCCGAGAACAATGCAGATGGTAAAGGTGCTACATTTGCTTTCGCTTTACCAATCTTGAACAAATAGATCTGAAGAATATTTTAGCAATTATTGTTCAGCAAAATTTTTACGTTATATTACATGTTTTTCACGTTTATCTTGCGGCAAGCAAATAGAATACTTCTTGTTGATGATGAGCCCGATCATTGCTTGACTTATCAAATGGTACTTCAAGATGCTGGCTTTAAATGCGTCTCATATACAGATTCAGCTAAAACCCTGCAAGAATTCACACCTAACTCTTATGATTTAGTTATACTTGACATTAGGATGCCAAAATTAGATGGATTTGCTCTTTGTAAAAAGATAAGAAAGGTTGACAGAGAAGTACAGATAATTTTTATAACAGCAGGAGAGGTATACTATGAGAACTTAAAACAATATTATCCCGAGATAAGTAATGATATCAATATTATCTGTCTTCGAAAGCCAGTCAGAAACGAAAAGCTAATACAAATAGTAAATATGACATTGGCTAGAAAAGAAGAAAAATAAAATTCACTCCAGACTATGAAGCAAGTGAACCGGTGTTTTGGCATGTTTTTAAAGAATTATCAAATAACAATAATGGATTGGTTAGCTACTACAACCTACAAGATAGGTTGGTATCAACAGGACAATTCTTTGTAGGAGAGGCAGTGCTGATGATTGAGCACATGTAGAAAATTGGTGAAATAGAGAAGATTGAGCAATATCATGTGTATAGAAGAAAAATAGCTGCTTCCCCGAGCCAAAACATTGTGGAGATGGCTAAGGAAATAAAAAATAAGATGTAATAAGGGGTAACTTTTCTTAATGCGAATATTTGCCGCTGGTCTATCGCGTAAAGAATTTTTCCCCTTAGTACCTATATTTCTACAGAGTAATGCAGGATAATGCCATTGATCATTGCAAGGTACAAGATGGCCTCGATTTTATCCTAAATCATTTTCAAGAACCGCTGTTCCCCCGGAAGAGTATGACGAACAAGCTAGAAATTCTTAAGATTGCGCAATGGTGTTCAAAAGATTCAGCGCTGTATATGGAGCAGCTTCGCCGATGAATAGCCTGTTTAATTGGTATCTGCTGGTAGAAATCCAACAGACGACAATATGTCTTAACGACAACATATTTTTAGTGCATGATGTGCTGATTATATTGGGTAGAAATTCGAACTCAGAATTTGCAAAATGGTCATTAAAGCACAACAGAATTAGCTTGGTAGAATTTCTTTTCTATTCGCCTTTTTTAAGGAAAATGTACCCTTTATCTGTTGTCATATATATGTGACGTGGTTCAATGTAATGTAATAACTCCCTATCAACTATCTCTGCCATGATTCCTCTTAGCTGATCATGTGATAGCTCTGTATGCTCCATTATCTTTTGTTCTGTGCAGCCATCTGTACATATTTTTAGTATTTCGGTTATTACCTTGTGCTGTATATCTTCGACATCATC
>JBKOWU010000125.1:0-13213 GCA_046724555.1 Thermoproteota archaeon
TGTTTAGTTGAGTTTATTAAACAAAGTTTTAAAGATGCACTAAAATATGACAGTTTTTTCTTGCATAAGAAAGATGGAAAAGTCAAAGAATTATGGGGAGTACTTGACAGATATCCATACTCTACTACATATGCCTATAGAATTATTCACGCATAAAATAATAATATGAAGAGACATTTCATTGCATCTATCACAAAATTAGATCTTTTATTATCCTGTCAACCAAATCATCGTCAGCCATTGTCATCCTCACCGCCGTGGCTTGTGCTTTCTGCATACGTATCATACTCAAGGCCGCCAAACGTCCAGATATCCTATATCTCAATCGTTTGCATAGATAAATGGGGTAGCATTTCCTCACGTCGTGCTACGAGTTCTACGAACTTGTCATACTTCTTTGGGTCGCCTAATGATTCTACGTTATGATTTTTGAGGTAGCTGATAGATTCGTTAATGAGATCGAGCTCCTCGTAGGATACTTCTAGCTTGATGGTTTGCGTTCTCTGATGCCTCTAGTGTTGTATTTCAATTTCGGAAACACCTATCAATTTCATTACCAGTCCAAAAACCTCATCGTATTCGGTATCAAAGTGACTAAAATAGGCTTTTAGTCGTTTATTGTCGCAATGATTTAGAATCTCACGAATATCATTAGCATCTAGGGCTTCGTCTTCTCTGTATATCGGCGGTATTCTAACTCTCTTTTTATATTTTGAATCGACGATTTCAATGTCACAATATTCAAAATACGACTTGGCAGCAATGCTGTAGCCGTGTATAGTTCTAGCGCTCAAATCTGAGCCATTTTTGCTTTCATTTTGCAAATAAGCAATAAAGGAATTGAGAACGGTATAGACATCAATTTGCTTTGCGTTAATTGCCTCAATTATATTTTGCAAGTCTAGTTTATAGTATTCTTTTGTGTATGTGTCTAAATGATTTAATCCATACCAAAAAGCAAGTGATGTCTTCTTTGAACTACGTGATAAATCCTTTAAAAATTCATATACTTGCTCTAGGCCTCTTTGCTTGGCTTTCTCTAATACATTGTTATAGTCAGTATCAAGCCTATTGCTAGATTTTGATGTGGCTTTTATAGCGGTTTGTTCTAATTCCATTTGCAAATAATATCTCTTTTTTCTATCTGTTTGCAATTTTGTCAAGCCACATTAAGCCTACCAAACCCTTAGTAGACCCTGCTGAAAAAATATTTACAATTGATGAACACATAGGTGCTACAGGCTCAGGATATATCGGTGATATATTGCAACTAATTGATGAAATATAATTAGCGGCACAGAAACATAGAATGACCTATGAAAGTCCAATTGATGTCAATTCACTACAACACATACAAACTGGAGTTCAACTATATCAAGTAGATCCAAGTGGAACATTCTTCAGAGGAGCCGGCTTTGCAATAGGTCAATATTCGGAGACAGCTCTTGATGTTATTCAGAAAGGTTATAACGCAGACATGAGTGTAGAGCAAGCTCTACAATTAAGTAACAAGGCAATAGAGAAGGCATTAGGGGAAGAACCACTGGTAGAAACTGGAGTCATCACAACCAAAGACGGTTCGTTTAAAAAGTTGTAAACAATTAATTCAGCTCATCTAGTTCCTGGGATACAAGGTCTAAGAATTGCTCACCTTTCTATTTCTTTTTATTTGGTATATCTTTTACATCTTCCGCAATACCAATTATTGTATCCAATTCCAAGACCTACAAATGCAAACATTATGGACTTCATCAATTTCTTTGACTTCTCACATCTATGCATTTTTTATTCAATGGTTGTTATAGAAGATTTTGAGATTATTGCCATACCTCATCCACATTTTCCTTCTTATAAGTGAAGAACTCAAAATATGTTATATTGTTATTCGGCCAATCAAAAAGACTATGAATATAGTCGATTAAGCGCTTTTAATGATCTTTTTGAAATGGTCACAATGCGGGAGATGGGATTTGAACCCATGAACCCCTGAGGGATAAGAGCCTCAGTCTTACGCCTTTGACCAAGCTGGGCGACTCCCGCTCGCCATTTGAATGGCTTCTTGCACCAATTTGAATATTATGGATTATAAAAATATGAGAATACTGACGGCTTATATATAATAAAGAGTCGCTCCTTAATTGAAAATACTCAACCAACAATTGTTATCATTTAAGGTATTACCTCTAGAAGGAATAGACTACAACTTTAGCCAATGGAAAATCTCGAATAGGTTAGATACTAGCGATAGTTTTTATAAGACTTTAAGGTCTACTAAAAAAGATGCTAGTCCCTGTGCGATGCTTTACCTGCGGTAATTTGGTTGCAAATAAACATGCAGAATATTCAGCTAGAATAAAAGCTGGAGAGGATCCAGGCAAAGTAATGGATTCACTAAACATAAAGCGATACTGTTGTAGAAGGGTGTTCACCTCGACTGTTGAGACAATATATCAAGTCATACCATATTATGAAGCTTTAAGGCGAAGAATGTCTGAAATCCAATCAGAAATGGAATAATAATAATAATAATAATAATAAACAAGATGCCTTCAATTACATCGCTCAAAGCAAGAATTATTTTTAACAGCAGAGGAAGTAAAACTATTGAGATTGATATCATTTCAGATAGTAAATACGTTGGACGAGCATGTGCACCATCTGGCGCAAGCGTAGGAAAACATGAAGCTCAAAGTTTTCCTGACGATAATCCTGAAAAGGCGCTAGACGTATTCAAATCGAATTCAAAAAAATTTGTTGGACTTGATGCGGAAGATCCAAAGGCAATTTTTGATGTTTTAAGAAATATTGATAATACCGAAACATATAGTAAAATTGGTGGATCCATTGCCTATGCTTTGAGCATTGCAGCTATTGAGTCTGCATCAAAAGCAATGAATGTTCCTATTTTCAAAGTATTGAAATTAACGAAGCCATATAGATATCCTTTCCCGCTTGGCAATATTTTAGGTGGTGGTGCTCATGCTGGCCCGGGTACACCTGACATACAGGAATTTCTGATTTGCCCTATCGGAGCAAGAAACATCATGGAAGCTCTGGAAATTAACTTTACAGTACATAAGCAAGTTAGGAAAGTTATTGAATCTATCGATAAACGCTTTACCTATGGTAGAGGAGATGAAGGTGCGTGGGCTCCTAATGTGAATAATGATGAGGCATTTGAAATCTTGGAGAAAGCTGTTAAAAATTGTGGCTTTACCCTTGGTACCGATGTATCCATAGGAATTGATTTTGCAAGTTCCTCGTTTTGGGACGAAAAGAAGAAGGCTTATAATTATGCAAGACAGGGAATAATACGTGATACTGAAGAACAAATTGATTTTACTAATGATCTAATCAACAAATACAAACTGATTTATTCAGAGGACCCTGTCCATGAGGAAGACTTTCAAAGTATGGCTATTATAACCAAAAAGAATCCACAATGCATAGTTACTGGCGATGATATGCTAGTTACAAATGCAAATCGAATCGAAGAAGCAGCAAAGTACAAGGCTTGCAGTGGTGCAATCTTGAAGGTTAATCAGACTGGAACTCTCTATGATGCTATGCAGTTTGCTGATGTATGTATAAGGAATAATGTCAAAATTATAACGTCACACAGATCTGGTGAATCTACAGATTCACATATTTCACATATTGCAATAGCTACCAATTCTAAAATGTTAAAGTCAGGAGTTCTGGGCGGAGAACGTATTGCAAAATTAAACGAACTTTTGCGCGTTGGAGAGTATGATTTAATAGAAGGTATGGCTGATCTGTCCTCTACATAAATGAGTGATGATAAGGAAGTTCAAAATACAGATTCTTCTCCTATTGAAAAATATGAAGAACCTAATGATGATAAGCCTATTGAAGACTCAATCTCGTCTTCTCCTGATCATGAAATTCAGGAGGATGGCAGTTATGCATCAGAAGCTCACAACTTAGAAAAAATGATCTTATCTACTGGTATACGTGTTGGCACACCGGTAAAAACAAAATACATGACTCAATTCATTGTTCGTGCGAACCCTGAAGGTTTGTATATTCTTGACATCAGTAAGACTTTAGCAAAAATTGATGTAGCAGCCAAATTCATCGGGCGTGCTAATATCTCCCGAGTTGCAGTTACTTCTGCGCGGGAATACGGTAAAACACCTGTAGAAAAGTTTTGTGAACTCACCGGTGCTACAAGTATATTTGGAAGATTTATGCCAGGGACATTCACGAACCCCTCTTTGCCAAAGTATATGGAACCAGAGATCGTAATTGTTACCGATCCACAGGCAGATCAGCAAGCAGTATTAGAGGCTACAAGAGCAGGTGTTCCAGTAATTGCAATATCTAATAGTGATAATGTAACTTCAAAAGTGGATCTCGTGATTCCTGCAAATAATAGGGGACGAAAAGCTCTTGCTACTGTATATTGGCTTCTTGCAAGAGAGGTATTGAAGAGACAAGGTGCGATCAAATCTGACAATGAAATGAAAATGTCAATTGATGACTTTGAAACCAAACTAGTCGAGGAAATATCTTGAGTGGTGGCCCTAGAAGACTTCCTGCTGTATCTGGGATATTCTACCCAAGCGAACCTGTAGAGCTTCAGCAATTAATAGAACGATCATTTAAAGATCCGAAATTTGGGCCAGGCCAAATTCCACCCTCTGAATTTAAACGCAGGATTTATGGAATTGTCTCACCCCATGCGGGATATATTTATTCAGGCGCTGTTGCTGCAAATGGATTTTATGAAGTATCATCTATGGGGTTTGATGATGTGATTATGATAGGCCCTAACCACTACGGGATTGGTAACGGAGTATCTATAATGCGAAATGGCGTGTGGGAAACCCCATTAGGAGAAATTGAAATCAATCAAGATCTGGCCTTAGAAATCTCCAAGTCTGGGATTACAGATTTCGATGATTTTGCTCATAGTAGAGATCATTGTTTAGAAGTCCAGATCCCCTTTCTTCAATATATTAACAAAAATAAAAAAATCAGAATTGTCCCAATTATACTAATAATGCAAGATATTAAAACAGCAATAGACATAGGTGAGTCCATGGCCAAATCAATAGCAAATACTAATAATGCATTACTTATTGCATCATCTGACCTTACTCATTATGAATCAAATGATGAAGCATACAGAAAAGATGGCGAATTAATAAATGCTATCTTATCTCTAGATGTTTCAAAGTTTTATGATGTATTGGACAGATTTGCTGTATCTGCTTGTGGATACGGTGCAATTGCTTCGGTAATGAAAGCAGTAAAGTATTTGGGCGCAACCAAAGGTCAATTGCTAAGGTATGCCACAAGTGGCAACATTACAGGAGATATGAGCGCTGTTGTTGGCTACTCGTCTATTATATTTATATGAGTTTGAAGAAGACTTCAGCTGCAGCATCAGCTCCAGGAAAGATTATTCTATTTGGTGAACATTTCGTTGTATACGGCAGTCATGCAATTTTAGCGTCAATTAACAAACGTATTAAGGTAAATGTGTGTTTAAATAAAAACCACACAATCAATATTATGTCAAACTTAGGTATTATAGGATCGTATAAGAATTCAGAATTCACGTTGGTAAAGGGTGGAAAAAAAGCGAAAGAAATTCTAGATCTGATTTTTAAATGTGTAAGCTCTGTTCTTTCGGAAAGAAAGCAAAATTTGGGAATCAATATAAATTTGATTTCTGATATTCCATACGGAGTTGGACTAGGATCTTCTGCCGCGTGTTGTGTAGCTACAGTAGCTGCAGTAGATTCATTATTTCGCGAGCCCAACAAACAATGGATATGTGTAAAAGCAGTTGAATGTGAACGCTTAGTTCACAAAAATTCTTCCGGAGCAGATTGTTATATTTCAGTGTTTGGGGGTTTAATGTATTATATCAAAGATGAAGGATTCAAAAAAATTAAGTCAAAGAACGATTCAACTTTGATTGTTGTAAATACAAAAATGAAACATTCCACTGGGGATTTGGTTTCTTTGGTCAAGAAGTTTAGAGATCAAAATGTTTTACTCTTTATCGACTTAACCTCTCATGCAGATACTATCTGCCAACAAGCACTTACGACAATTAACAATGGCGATGAGAAAAAACTTGGAGAATTGATGAGTGAAAACCATGCTCTGTTACAGCAGATTGGGGTCTCCCATAGAAAGATAGACCGCGCAGTACAAATTTGTATTAGAAATGGTGCCTTGGGAGCGAAACTTACCGGTGCAGGTGGAGGTGGAAGCATAATTGCGCTTATTCCAAATGAAAAAAAGATGAGAGTAATTTCTGAGATCGAAAAAAATAGATTTGAGTGTATTCCTGTGAAATTTGATTACAATGGTTTGATAACATACTAAACTTTAAATCCACTCAAAAGTTATGATTTTTTATAAATGGGGCATAATCTGATATTAATTAAGCTCGGTGGATCCGTTATTACATTCAAGGAAAAACCCCTTGCTGCCAATTTTGAAGCAATTAGGCGTATTTCATATGTACTTGCATCTATAAAAACACCAATCATACTCATTCATGGCGGTGGTTCATTTGGACATTATTGGTCTGTAAAATATAATATGCATTCAAAACCAGATCAATACGATTCACATGGGATATCGATAGTACATGAATCCATGATAGCATTAAACCAAATTATAGTTGATTCTATGATTAAAGTAGGAATGAATCCATATACGATTATACCTTCTATGTTTATCCATGATAGCAAGCCAATTATCAAAAAAATCAAAGAACTCAAATCAATTGTAGAAGGCAGTGTAATTCCAATAACATTTGGAGATGTTATCTATATGGAAAATAAAATGTATTCGGTTTTATCAGGCGATGTATTAATGTCACTTCTTTCTAAATTTTTAAGACCATCAAAAGTAATTTTTACACTCAATGTAGATGGCATCTACAAAGATATGAGAAACAAAGAAATTCTAAAAGAATTAAAGAATAATAATTCTGTTAGGTTTTCAAAAGTAATGCAAGACGTGACAGGTGGCATGCGAAGAAAGGTCGCCGAGGCGCTAAAGATATCTGATATTGGGATAGATGTAATGATGGTAAATGGGTTAAAACCAGAGAGAATTATAAGTGCTATTACTGGCATAGGTTTCGAGGGTACATTAGTAAAAGGAAAAAGGAGCTGCAAATAATATGATAGATGCAGATAGTTTACCATCAGATATTGAAATTATAAAAGAACGTAAGAAAGATGGAATCAATATCCCATTAAAAAAAGATGTTCAGGCAAAAACAACATCAAACTATTTAGAATATATCAGATTTATACATAATGCCTTACCAGAAGTTGATTATGATGATATCGACACATCAACTACTTTTCTGAATCACAAATTCTCTGCACCAGTTATTGTAGACTCTATGACAGGGGGAACTCCTGATGCAATTAATATTAATTCAAGATTAGCACAACTTGCTGATAAATATAGATTTGCAATGGGTTTAGGCAGTCAAAGGGCAGGCCTAGTAAGTGAAGAATTAGCAGACACATATTCTGTAGCAAGAAAAAATGCTCCTACTGCCTTTCTTATTGCAAACATCGGAGGAGCGCAACTAAGTAGCGGACTTTCAATAGATGATATAAGAAAAATTGTAGACATGATACAAGCTAATGCTCTTGCAGTTCATCTTAATCCATTGCAGGAGCTTATCCAACCAGAGGGAGAACCAAAATACAGAGGAGTGCTTGGAAAAATTGCAGAATTAGTGAACAATCTTCATATTCCGATTATTGTAAAGGAAGTAGGTGCAGGAATATCTAAAGAAGTAGCCATAAAGCTGGAGATGGCTGGCGTATCTGCAATTAATGTAGCAGGTGCAGGTGGAACTAGCTGGGCGGGAGTTGAAAAATTGAGAGCAGAGACCGCGAAAGATGTTATTAAAATTCATTTGGGTGAAATGTTTTGGGATTGGGGAATTCCTACTGCAGCAAGTTTACTCGAAGTGAAGAAAGTGGTGAAATCACCTCTTATTGCTTCTGGTGGCTTGCGTAATGGGTTGGAAATTGCAAAGTGTATTGCAGTGGGCGCGGATATGTGTGCCATGGCTTTTCCATTTTTGAGAAAGGCTTCAGAATCTGAAGAAAATCTATTTAAATTTGCAGATATTGTTCTTGCAGAACTTAAAAGTACAATGTTCCTTATAGGCGCGGAGAATATCTCGGCTTTGAAAAGCTCAAGGTATATATTAACAGGAGCTTTAGCAGAGAGGGTCAACCGTAGATGAAGGCAAGCAGTATTAGGGACGAGTTTGAAAGTAATGCTTCATATATAAAAGAGTTCGTTATTTCGATTTTAAAAGGTGAGCCAACCGAACTCTATAATGCATCAGCACATTATATTACAACTGGCGGTAAACGGTTACGTCCTTTCATGGTAGCCAAATCATGTGAAATGTTTGGAGGTAATTCAAAAAGATCTATGCCTGCAGCTGTAGCAATCGAAATGATCCATAATTTCTCTCTTGTACATGATGATATTATGGATAATGATGACATGCGCCATAGCGTTTCAACAGTTCATAAATATTACGGTATACCATTAGCCATTCTTGCAGGGGACATTTTATTTTCGAAGGCATTTCAACTAATTACAATAAACGGTAGAAAAGCGGGGATAGCAGAAAAGGATATCTGTGAAATGATTGTAAGGCTCTCAACCGCATGCATACATGTATGCGAAGGTCAAGCTACTGATGTCGGCATGGCATCAGACAGAATGTTTTCTTCTGAATCCCAGTATATCAACATGATTGGTAAAAAAACTGCAGCTCTCTTTGAGGTGTCCTGTGGATTAGGTGTGTTATCCTCAGCAGATCCAAACATGCAAGATGTTGAGAATCTTTCATCCTTTGGGAGGAATGTAGGCATTGCATTTCAATTAATTGATGATTTAATTGGAATAGTAGGAGATCCTAAAGTTACCGGTAAAGCAGTAGGAAATGATATCAGAGAAGGGAAAAAGACATACCCGATTCTCTTAGCATTAAACAATGCAGACGGTGAGAACAGGAATAAAATTCTTAAAGTCTTTAACTCAAAGAATGCCTCAAGCGTTGATTTAGAAGAAGCAGTCAGAATTATTTCTGTTATTGGCATAGATCAACATATAAGGGATGCTGCAAAAGCACACATAGATGCAGCAATAAAGTCTATTGAAAAATATGAAGATTCAGATGCAAAGAGGGCGCTAGAATCTTCTGCCAGTTTTATCGTAGAAAGGAGTCTGTAATATATAGTGGACTTAGATGAAGATACTGAAAAAATCATTAAAATTACTAGCTTGAAAAATGCTGTTGAATATAACGGGAAATCAAGGGTTAACCCCGTTATTGCAAAGATTGTTGCTTATAAACCAGAGCTTAGAGGTAATCTGAAGAATTTGATACCTAAAATTGCAGGTATAGTACAGGAGATTAATGGACTATCATTAGCAAATCAAAAGGCATTACTCGATAGTATGAAACCCGGAGATTCACAAAGAAGAAATAAGCAAACCGTGATCTCTCAGGCGCATCTACCTCCTTTAGCGTTTGCAGAAATGGGAAAAGTAGTTACAAGATTTCCACCCGAACCCAATGGCTATCCCCATATAGGACATGCCAAAGCAGCAATTATTGATGAAGAATATGCACGTATGTATGATGGAAAATTGATTTTACGTTTTGATGATACAAATCCTCTAAATGAAAAACTTGAATACTATGAAGCAATTAAAGATGGCTTGGAATGGCTTGGCATAAAACCTGATATAGTGAAAAATAGTTCAGACGATATTCAATTACTACATGAATATGGTAAAAAATTGGTTCTTTCTAATAGGGCATATGTATGCATTTGTAATCAGACAACAATTCATGAGCTCAGAGAAAAAGGAGTTGCATGTGAATGTAGAAAGAATTTAGATATCACTTTGGATCGATTAAAAAAAATATTTGATGGATCATTTAGACAAAATGATGCAATTATCAGGTTCAAAGGAAATATGTCTGATCAAAATACCGCAATGAGAGATCCTACGCTTTTTAGAATAGTAGATGCTGATCATCCAAAATTGGGTAATAAAAATCGAGTATGGCCAACATATGATTTTGCAGTACCCATTGAAGACAGTCTTGACGGAGTGACACATGCACTTCGAACAAAAGAGTATGAATTACGAAATGCACTCTATTTTGCGATACTCGATGCATTTGGCCTTAGGAAACCTTTTATGTTAGAATTTTCAAGGTTGGAATTTAAAGGACTCCCAGTTTCGAAACGAAAGATAAAGCCATTATTAGAAAAAGGTATTATTAAGAGCTGGAGTGACCCGCGCCTTCCAACTTTGGTAGCAATGAAAAGAAGGGGATTCGTGCACGAGGCAATAAAGAAATTTGTTCTTTCATTAGGACTGACACTTGCTGAAACTAAACCACCTATTGAAGCACTTGAAGCCTTCAACAGAAAAATTATCGATCCTGCTTGTATGAGATTGTCGTTCGTCAGGGATCCTGTAGAGTTATATATTCAAAATGCCTCTCCAGAGGAGGCAGTAATAAAGAATCATCCTAACGCTGATCTTGGAATCAGAAAGGTGAGCGTTTCAGACTCTTTTTATATCACTAGAGACGATGCTGCTAAACTTAACACTGGTGATGAAATCAGATTAATGGATCTATATAATATACAGATAACAAAAATTATTACATCTGAAAATCATAAGCAAATATTAATCGCACGTTCCACGGGAGATGATATAAAACAAAATATGCCAAAGATTCATTGGGTTGCAAAGAATGACGCAATTCCATACAAGGTAATTATGGCAAGAGAACTATACATAGGGGAAGAATATAACGCAAATAGTTTGGAGATCTTTGAAGGATTTGCAGAATCATTTGTGTCAACCCTCAAGCCTGATGCTAGAATTCAATTTGTAAGATTTGGGTTCTGTAGGCTTGACGACGGTAGTACCGCGATATTTACTCATAGGTAGGATACCACCAATGAAGATCGCAAGAATAAAAGACAGATGGATAGGTGACACATATGCTATTGTTTCTGATGACCTAAAGAAGCTAATTACAAGATCGGAAATTCAGGAACAAACAGGAATTCCTATACCATCGAACATCAAGGAATTCATGTTCAAGGGTTGGCTAAATGAAGTAAAACAATATCAGGATAAATTAAAATATAATCATAGTATTGAAAACGTTGGACTATTAGCGCCTATCCCAAATCCGCCTAAGATAATATGCCTGGCATTCAATTATTATGATCATGCTAGGGATGCTGGTCTGACACCTTCTGATGAACCTGTAATATTTATGAAACCAAGAACAACATTAAATCCTCCTTTTAATGATGTAATATGCCCTACATTTGTAAAACGATTAGACTATGAAGCCGAGATAGCAGTAATAATCGGACAAGATATAAAGAAAGCACCTGAAAATCAAGCTTTAGAATCTGTCTTTGGGTATATGATTTTACACGATGTATCTTCAAGAGATATACAATTCAAGGACAAACAATATACTCGCGCAAAGAGCATTGACACTTTTGCTCCTTGTGGTCCTTGGATTACAACTAAAGATGAGGTGGCTGATCCACAAAGTTTGAGAATTGTCACTAAAGTGAACGGAGAGTTACGACAAAATTCATCTAGTGAAAACATGGTTCTTTCAATAAGGAAGATAATCTCAAGTTTGAGCATGGTTATGACCATAGAAGCAGGCGATATTATTTCTACAGGTACTCCCGCAGGTGTAGCAATGTCAATGAAGGATCCAAAATATTTGAAAGATGGTGATATAGTCGAAATTAGTATTGAAAAGCTTGGCACAATCAGGAACCGCATCGTCTTCCAATAGTAGTGATTTATATATCTGTGATAGTGAAATGGAAATATTTAGTGAATCAAAAATAGTTTGATCCAAAAGATTTTATGCAATAAATAATGATTTTGCCTTGTGATGATACATATTTAAAACTTTGTCAACCCTGTCTAAATTTCGGTCAGTATTATATTTCATATTCATTTATCTACATCCTTTATTTGTCTGTTCAATTTAGTAATTTCTTTTTCTAATAATCTCGCATAATATTCGTATGATTCGACTAATTTAGCCCTGATATTAGCTATCTGCATAGATGCATTTAGAGATTCCAGACACGTTTCGAATGATCTATCCGTTGCAAATCCATTCATGGCTTTTTGAAAAACAGCTATTGCCTTTCTCTCTTCTGAACTATATTCATCAATTGCCCGTGTAAGTTGATCTATTTCATCAGAAGTCAAGTCTTTGAGGTTGAACAATCCGCACATATATGCTATAAATCATTATATTATAAAGCATTTATAGCCGGCTAAATATCAATTCTGGCGTCCTACATCACATACACATACTTGATGGAGAGAATCGATGACATAAGGGAACTTGTTGAATAAAGAATTTTACTCTATTGCTCTTAGTAGTATATATTTCCATGTATTTGCTAATATTATGTTTACATAATCATTATTAGAATAATATATTGCATTAATCCAAAAAACCAAAAAAGGCAGTAATAGTAGTGTCATACAGAGGTAGCAACGGATGAAATGTGATCCATATTTGCCACTGTTGGGGATATCTGGATATCTCTACTATTACTTCTTTATAATGGCATATGTAAATATTAAAAAATTTTGCCACAATAAAAGCTAATTTTCTAACTTTATTTTTTTCTTCTAATAGTTCTATAAATATTACTATATAGTTATATGCCTTCTAAAAATTCTAAACTGTTGATATTAATATTTAGATGATAAGACATGAGCTATAGTCAATGTATTAAAGTACTGAAATAGCAATATTGAGCGGAAAAATAGTTACAATGACCCTAATTAGATTATTGGTTCCCATTAATGAAATCAGATCTAAATTAAAACTCGCTACATTATACGTAGATTTATAAACGCTTTCCACTAATGGATATCTAATCGGCATTATAGAGTTGACTTTAAAGGTACTTATAGCTTAACATATACTACAAAACAGTAATGCGTTATACTTGCATATAATAAACTAAATCTAGATATTCACTTCTAAAACATATAATAATCATAATTAGTAAAAACCATACTTCTGTGTAAATACTTAGTTTTCATTTTCTTTGTGACTAAAGTGAACAGCTGTAACAATAAT
>JBKOWU010000270.1:0-2887 GCA_046724555.1 Thermoproteota archaeon
GCAAGTGCTTTTATATACGGTGTTCTTTTGTATGATGCAACTGATAGAACCGCGGCTGGAATGGAAATTAAAATCATCAATCCAATATATGCGAATATACTTGGAACTTGCGTACTTGCAGTTACAGCAGCAGCGACACCAAATGATACAAGAAAACCCAGTGTAATGAAAGTAGCAGATTTTGCTCGCCCTGTTGAGGGAAAACCATCTTTGAATAAGCCGGCAGCAAGGAAAATCATTCCGATGAACATGGTTAAAAGTGAAACTGCATGCATTCCTTCTACAAAGGTCTTGGCTATTCCAGCAAGTGAAATTCCGACTCCTACAATACCTATTGAAGTAAGTCCTATTCCAGGTGTGAGCAAATCCCAGTCAGTCATATGTCAGATAGCTTGAAGGTTTTGATATAATTAATCTTTTCTCGCTCTTATAACCAAATTACGATCTACTTCAAAACGCAGGAGCAAGATATGTTGTATCATAACAATATGGCAAGATTGATCGAACTAAGTCAAAATTATTGTTGCCCAAATTTATATATTGATTTTCGTATTTATCAATTAGGTCTAAAAATTGACACTTGTATTAGAAACTTTAGAATCAGTGGTATTTTATATATTAGATTTATTTCAAATGCAAAATAAATATACATGCATAATATGCTTAAATCAACTTGAATATTGTTAAAATGGGTGTTGACTTCCTATCTGTCCATCTTCCATTTTCTCCTCTCTCTTCAAATCATCTGACCTGATCGATTTCCATTTCAGCATTATAACGCAAGATAAAGAATAAGATTAACAGACTATAATGATTACTCTACAATATGATAAATAGGGTTATTATAAATCCAGTACAATATAATAATTTAGTATCTTTGGCAAAAAGTACCTTACCAAATGAATCATGTGCCATTTTAGTAGGTAAGACTGCTAAAAAAGATGTGTATATCATTAATTCAATCTCTATGAGAAATTTCGATTCATCAAGGGTTACTTTCAGTATTGATCCGCAGCAACTTATTGAGATATATCAAACTGTTGAAAAGCAGAACATGCACGTAGTTGGTATCTTTCATTCACACCCTGCTGAACCTATGCCATCTTCTATAGACAAGAAATTTATGGAAATTAACCCGGTAGTATGGATTATCTATTCTACCATCACAGACGAGTCTAGAGCATATATATTTGAAGAAAAATTAGAAGAAGTACAAATGCATGTTGCAAATAGTTTCTAAAACATACAGTAGTCGACAATTGTTTTTATATATTAAGTCACCATAATTATTGGAATTGCAATAATTTTAGTTAAGTCCAATCGCACATAAAGAAGCAAGATGTAGATGAAATATGACAAACTGACATGATAGCCCGTTGATGATAGTTAAGAGTGCTGATCCCATTATACATGAAGGAGCAAGTCTAAAGAAAATGCTAAATGAACTAGAAGCACCTTTAGCCAATGGATACACATTGAAATCCACAACAGAATGCAATGGTGAAATATTTGCATTCTTGCTAAATGAATCTGAATTAACGCGCGGATTAGAAAACAGAACAACAACTACAACGATAGAAGAACACGAACCCGAGGAGTGACACAATTAATTTAAGTCGATAGAATTGCAGCTCACTCTATACGCAGATGTTACTTAAAAAAATAAGAATGCTATGTATATGATGACAATTAACTTACCCCTGCGGGTGGCTGATAACCTTCTTGGCTATGGTCAATTCTCTTGTGTGAGTTCAATGTTTCAGCACTATCAAAAACTTTGCTGCAAATGCTGCATCGATATTCCTTAGGAAAGGAAGGAGAACGTCTGGAATTTGAAGCTGTAGTCATTACCTATTATGATCAGGCTATGTCTATAAAAGGTGTAATTAACGATCCATGACTCAAAGGGGCAATTACATCAGCATTAGAAACGATATCATGAATGTAACAAAGGTTGTGGCCAGGAAATCTATTTTGATGCAAATAACAAAAATCAGAGCGGGAAATTCATTCCATTAGACAAAGAGACAGGGCTGCCACATTAATATCCATAGTAAGAACGTGCAAAAGAAATGAATTATCTCACTACTAACACTTCAGAACAAGAAGAAGGGCTACATAATCAAACAACAAGAAAGAAGAGAATACTTGTAGTTGATGATGAGCCTGACATATGTATGGTTTACCAAATAGTGTTAGAAGATGCTGGCTTCGAGTGCATCTCATATATAGATCCAGTCAAAGCACTGAAAGAATTCAGACCTGTCTACTATGATTTGATTTTACTTGACATCAAAATGCCTGTACTAAATGGATTTGAGCTTTGTAAGAAGATAATAGAACTTGATAAAACGGTACATATAATTTTTATAACAGCTTCGGAGGAGTACTATGAGCAGTTTAGAAATCAACACTTTCCAAAACTAGGCAAAATTAACTATATCCAAAAGCCAATTGGAAATGAAGAGCTAGTGCGATTAGTAAATATGATAGTGGCGAATTCAATAACTATGGACTAAATTTTGCATAAAGACTAATCATATTATAATCTGTTATCGTTATCGAAGCGATTTAATTATTGGCAAATGCGCGAATGAAGGTAACATTTAAGTCTTCAAAAGAATCTCGTTCGTATATATAGTAATGATGGTCTATTAGATAAGGAAGCAACATCATATAACGACATAGTTGATGCATTTAGGCTAGCACTCAAGTTTTATCATTTCAAAGAGAAGATTGATTACTCAGTAAAACAAAAGCCACGAGCTTTTTATGTTTGTTACAGCATCTGATGTCAAATGGGCGCTGAAGAAAATATGCAGTTAATGAAGACGCTAGACGATGCATGGAATAGCCAAGATTGGGATACCTTTAGTAAACGTCATAC
>JBKOWU010000083.1:0-6568 GCA_046724555.1 Thermoproteota archaeon
ACCTTCTTCTCTTTTTTGTTTGTGTTCTACCATGGTTTTTGATAATCAACTAGTCAATATATATCGTCTATGGCTTCCTTAAGTTTTTTCTATCTCTTTTACAACAATCGCAGGATATGAAGACTGCGTTCATTGACCTAGCTTCTCCTTTGTATTTGTTACAGGAGAGTGTGTATTATACTACTTGAAGCCACCATTGAAATGCTTTAATATGTATTTGCAAATGATGTTATGATGAAACTATCTTGTAGAGAGTCTGGATTAGAGTGCGATTATGTGGCAGAAGGAAAAACACAAGATGAGGTATTAAAGAATATTTCTGAACATGCTGTCAATTTTCATAATATGAGAGTAGAAGACATATATGAAGAAAATATTTCTGCGGCGTTCTTATGTCACGCCATAGGTAAAACTACATCTACAGATACTAAGTAATATTCCACATTAAATGATGATATAATGGGACAATGCTAGATATAATCTCACGCACACCTTGTAGAGTCTTCACTATCTTCACAGCCTACACTGCTTACACTTAACAAGTATTATCATATGCTAAAAGCTGGGAAGAATTAGGCAATATCATTCTTCAATGATAAACCCGCATAATCTGGAACCTTCACTGCTTTGACTACCTTCACTTTTAACTTCTAGAATGCTGGTATATTCATTGTCGGGATCGGGGGCAGCTGTTGTCAAGTAAAATAGACATTACAAACAATCAGATTTTTTGATTCAGAATACCCACGAATGGTCAGGTTGATGATATTGGAACGTCATCTTCCTTTTCATATGATTTCTTAAGCCAAATAGGAGTCACAATAGTAGTTACTGCTACCATTATAATCAAAGTAGTATAAATATCAGTAGATAATGCTCCTGACGTCACCCCGACTCCTGCTACGATCAACCCCACTTCACCTCTTGAAATCATCCCAATTCCTACTTTCATAGCTTTGCTCTTGTTTTTCAGAAATATCAATGAAGGAAGACCACAGCCAATTAGCTTTGTGAAAATAGCTATAGATATGATGATGCCTGAAAGAACAAGGACGCCAAGGTTAACTCCACGAAGGTCTACTTGAGCCCCAATTATTGCAAAGAATAATGGGGCAAATATTATTTGTAACTTTTCAACATATTCCTCGACTGTTCTTATTAATTTCGTACTAGCTACTGCCATTCCTACTGCAAAGGCTCCAACAATAGGAGATAACCCCATAAATGCCGCCATGGCAGCCGCTCCAAAGAAACTTGCTGTTGTGATACCTTCAATGCTACCTTTGGATTTCCAGAGTTTTTCTACATGTAGAATCCTTGGAACTATGAGAACAGAACCAATCAATAACGCAGCAAATAGACCTAAAATCTTTAGTATAAGAAAGATTATATCGACAATGTCAGGAGATGTATTTCCTGTCTGCACCATGGTAGTAACCACGGATAGCGCTGCAATTGCAAGTATGTCATCAACGATTGCGGCTCCTAAAATTATTCTCGCTTCTTTTGATTGCATCTTTCCTAGTTCTGTTAATACCTGAATTGAAATCGCAATACTAGTGGCAGTCAGAGCAGTAGCAACAAGCAAGGATTCCAGTGTTTTAAAACCAAGAGCAACAAACACAAAATAACCAACAAAAAAAGGAACAATAACCCCAATAGAACCTACGGTAAAGGAAGCAGCTCCACCTTTTAGAAATTCTCTTGGGGTAATTTCGAGTCCTGCAATAAACAAAATAACTATAGCAGATAATTCGCCTATTTGCAGTACAGTCTCATCAAGAACAACAAGTGGTTTTCCATCAAAAAATGGTAGAGCCCCTAATGCAAAAGGCCCTACAATAATACCGGCCAAAAGTTCACCTAATACTATAGGCATCTTAATCCTATGGAAAAGCTCAGCAAATAATTTTGAAGCAAATAACAATATTCCCAATGTGAGTACTATGTGAAGAAAAGCTGCGGATCCTTCTGTTGCCACTGCTATATGCCCAAGCTTTATGATTTCATATTATAACTAAAAGTGTATCTCCAAGACTTGTTATAAATAATTTTTATATCTCCACACACTACTAAGATGTCAAAATCGATTTTGATGACCATTTTCTCATCCATTGCAGCAAATTGATTACTGATTCTACAAGTCCTTGTCCTTTATCAGTTAAATTGTATTCTAGTCTTGTAGGAGCTTCATTATATCATTTTCTCTCCAGTATCCCACTTCTCTGGAGTTCCTTTAGTCTTGTATCCAACGTTTTGCTGCTAAATCCCTTCAGAGTGTTCCTGAATTTAATATATCTAACTGGATTTGTGGTACAACATAGAGGAATTAGTATTCAAGTGTTCCTTTTTGTGATCAATTTCCTGAATTTGGCTGTCTCGTTCATAAGTATATTGCATCATAACCATTGAAATTACACGATGGTTTCATGGACCATAGGCAATTTTGTTGCTGTATCTTGTCTTTTTTCAATTGTTTCCATAACTACACTTACTTTACCTATGTTCTCTTGATAACTTTAACCCCCATATTAGTTGGAGGGAGTGGTGAAAGAAAAACTCTCAAAATTGTAGCAAAGTATGCTGATGCATGTAATCTATTTAGATCTCCAGAAACTGTAAGAAAGAAATTGGGTGTCTTAAAAGAGCATTGCAAAAGCGTAGGCAGATACTACGATTCTATCTTAAAGACCAAACTTGCTGCTAAGTATACTGAAAATTGCTATTGCTGCTAATTTCCGCTTTTGACATATAACAACTTGGGGTTAGAACATGACTTATTTGTTTTTAATTAGCAAGCTAAATGAAAATGTAGCTCCTTTTCCCTCTTTATTATTCTCAGCCCATAGTTTGCCACCATGAGCTTCTACAATACTTTTCGATATATATAACCCTAAGCCTGTTCCTCTTTCTGATTTTGTAGCAAATTTTGTGAAGAGTCGTGGCATTATTTCTGGATCTATTCCACTACCTGTATCTTTTATGCTCACGGTTACCTCTTTACTTTTGTCCTTATCTTCTTCTAAAGTAACTGATATGATATTCGCTTCTTCGCTTCTTTCTTTTTGAGTAAACTTGATGGCATTATTCAGTAAATTGGAAATAACCTGACTTATTCGTGTCTTATCTGCTTCTATTAAAATGTCTTCCTTGGAGAGTAATTCTAGTCTCACATTATTATATTCTTTTAATTGAGTTTTAAAATCTGATACAGCATTTACTGTCAATTCACGCAAATTGAATTGTTCTTTATTTAGCTGTAGCGAGTTACTTTCAATTTTTGTAACGTCTAGTATATTTTCAGTGAGCTGCTGCAACCTCTTTGCGTTTCTGGTAATAACATCTAATAACTTAGATTCATCTTCTCTTTCTCTATCGCCTATCTTAGAGCGCATGACCTGAGTCAGTCCAAGTATAGGTTGAATCGGGGTACGTAATTCATGAGCTGCTATATTGATAAACTCCTTTTGCATTTTATCTTGCACTTTTAGTTGTTCATAGAGCTCGTTTTGTTTCCAAAGGATCTCAAATATGGAAGCATATGACAAAATAATTGATTTGCTATTAGAATATGTAGATAATCCTGATGCATCATATGAATCGTCTCTTGTATCATCCTTTAATTCTACAATCATGCAGTGGTCATTATCGATTAATACGAGTGTTATCTGAGTCTGCAACTTTTCTTCGGCAATTCTAAAATCTACTAACGGGCAAATAGTCATGGCCTCATTTATTACACGCTTAATTTGTTCACTTGCTGGGATAAGTATCCTAATTTGTACTCCACGTTGTTCTGTTGCTTCCTTTAATAAATCTAATAGACCCATATGTATTTGACGGCTGAAGGCATTTGCTGTTGGAAACAGCACTGATACATTGTTTCTTGATATCTTAAGGTAGCTCCACGCTCGCTCTATTCCTTCTTTTGGATTTTGAATAATCTCTATATTGGCGGTGTCAAGTCCTGCTTCAATATCTTTGATTCTATTTACAGCATCAATTCCATTCTTCCATAACTCGTTAAATATAGTATTGTAGTGGTTAATATATGACGGCTCATTGCTAATTAAGAGGCTTTGAATTTTCTTGCCTCCTTCCATTTTTTCTATTGTTGCTGACATTTCTTTGTCTGAAACACCAAAACTCATAGGTGGCAGATTTTTAATATGTCTAATTTGAATTCCAGAATTCAGGTATGTCTTGACTAATTCAATGTTATTGTCTTCTTTTTCTATCTTAGTAACATACCTGATACCTTTGTGTTTTCCTTTCTTTTGCTTTTCTAACAGCTTTTTCTTTGTTTCAAAAAAATAGTTGTAACTATACTGCATTCCTCCTGAAGTAAGGCATGCAGATAACTCGTTTGAATTGGCTGTAAGGCGGCTGATTTCCTCAATAATTTGATTTGGATCTTCAACTATCCTTGTTTCATAACGTATTATCCCTTCTTCTATTTCTTTTATCTTTTGTTCAGCCAGTATTGATCTACTCCAAAAACTATCAAAAACAAAATGTCGCTGATATTCCACAATTTCCTTTACATTGCTATAAATAATCCAGGATGCTGGCTTTCCTTTTTCATGAAAAGTTGCAGGAGCTATGTATTCTGTTTCGCTTAGGTAGAAATTACCTTTAATTCCATCTATGTGACGAAGCTCATCAACTATTTTTATTAACTCTTTACAATACGAAACGTTATCCTCAGTAACCTCAGTAACATATCTTAATCTGACCCCTCTTGTCCTAGCATCAAGGAATGCTTTCCTTAGTTGCTCAATTTCAACAGCTAATAATGGCCTAGTATAATCCACACAGGCATCGATTCTACTTTTTGCTTTAGAGGTAAATTGTAATACGGTATTTACTACATTTTGCTCACTATGCAATACCTCAGTCCTTTCAATGATTGCATCTGATGATGCTTGTGTAGTCAAACAGTCATCTATTTTACTAATAAATTTGTCAGTATAAAATATTAACGGAAAATGCTATTATAATTGCTCCCTATTCTTGCTATTTGATAGAAAATTACCAGATAAGGTGTATGATTGTACAAAGACCGCTTTTGAAGAATTGAATAAAAAACATGGACTATTAGCTACTGGAATTGAAAAAATAGATTCATTGTTACAGCTTGTGCCGGGTGACAGAGTAGCTGTTGTAGGCAGCAGAAAATATTCACAGATATTAGTTACAAGACCACGGCATCCTTGTTAGCCGAGTCTAAAGCTATTCCCTTTTGCTGTGATTGTTGCTTGCTTCTGATATAGTGTAATGCACTATCATGGTAGTAGCATTTGACAATAATTCCAAAAAATATGATTATGACGCTAGAGGCGAAGAAGAACCACAAGATATAGACCCTGATTCAGTTCCTGATGACCCAAAAGATGAAGATGGATTAACAATAAGAGAAAGAATGTTCAAGACAATTACCGAAGTATTTTATCTTGGATGGGAACTATCCGAAGGATACAAAAGCAATAATAGAAACGTCAACGGCGGCGGCTGAGGTACAAAGAAGAGTACCAACCGAAGTAACAGACCAGTCTGATTGTAAGTATCAACACTACATGTTTTCGTATGATTTACCCAGGATGACATGGGATATCGTATATATGCCAATTTACATGTAATTTTACAGAATTTTTCTGAGCAGTAAAAATTTACAATTTATGGCTCATATAAAATTTGGCAATTAAACAAATTAGTAAATAATAGTTTAAAAAAGAAATGTAATTTTGGTAAACAAAGTAGCCTCTTATCTAGAAAGCTGAATGCGACTAGATAAACGACCAAACATGGTACAAGAGAAGATACGGGGTGGACAGGTGGGGACAATGCATTGCTTAACAACCCCAGTAGAAACCTAAATTAACTCCGCGTAAGGCTGATAGAATCCAATGGTAAAAAATGGCTTTCTACTAAATAGCATTAACCATATATAAATATATTTGTAAACATAGTCAGTTAAGGACTGTGTTCTATTCTCAAAGATTGATAATTTCATAATAAATACTGTGTATTCCATAACAGTATTTTAAGAAACCCACTCAATAGCAAAGCCAAAACCCAATTAAAAACGTCTAAATCAAAGACCGGCCTGTTAATAATGTATTTATTCTAAGATGAACATCATATTACGGGATATATACAGATGACAACGGAGACCAGACAAGAAATCATTTCTACTTCTTGTAATCTCTTCTCTATTCTTTCACGCAACGACAGCCTAAGGATGTTTGTGATGGCAAAAGATGGTCTGAAAATCAGTCCATCTGTAATAGACAAGCTAGATATTTCACCAAAAGCGTACTATAGGGCCTTAAAGCAACTAAAAGTTGCAGGCTTATTACAGAAGAAAAAAGACAACGCTGGAATGATAAGGTACTTTCATACCACTTTTGGGTCTATTGTTTATCAAAGAAACATTGTAGAGATGGATCAATTTATAGAAAATTTAGAGAAAATGCAGATGATCGATACCATAAGACAGTCAGAAAAATTCTCTGAAGCAGGTATAGTAAAGCTGACTCAAGAGATAATGGATAATATTGCGGAGCGC
>JBKOWU010000375.1:0-1863 GCA_046724555.1 Thermoproteota archaeon
ATATGCAAGTGTTCTAGACCTTACTACATCAACAAATCGTTTATTCTCAGTTGCCTGTTTAAGGGAGACTATTACCTGTCTATAGAATTTATTAAGAGTTTCAAGAAAATTATCCCGGAGATTTTTAGAAATATAAGTTGCGGCAATTCGTTCGTAAACTTCGCGTAGAACATCAATTTCTATGGGATTAGAAGATGCATAACTTCTTCCAACTAATATAGCAACATCAGTCATGGATCTCACGTGATTGTCATACATAATTAGTGGCGCAGAGAAAACAGCAACTACCTTTGCGTGGTTCATCATTTGCTTGATTCTTTCAATGACTTGTGGTATCAGAATACCGTCCACTCCAATGGAACTACCGCCAAATTTAGCTACCGTGACAGGAATCAATTATTTGGATCGCTTTTGATGTTACGAATTACTCCCATATATTAAACATTCAAATTTAATCTGTTACTTTTGATTTAACGATGGGGCAAAGCGCTACAGGAGAAGAGAAGAGAAAAGAATTACCAATGTAATAATATTACCGAGCAATATGCAGTATTACTCACTCTATGTGTATACTTGATGTCAGCGACTTGTTATATGATATTTCGATGATTTAATACTACAATTTCTGTGAATCTAATGCTAGTTAAAATAGATAAAAAACTTGTTTCTTGAGCTGATGTTAACCTTACTCTCTCCCTCCCTAACGGGTACTTTCCACTATTAATATCGGTAGCTATAAATGCTTTATAGTAACATGGCAGATAAAAAATCATACGTGAGTAATACATCTGACAGAGATGACAATAATACCAATAGTGTAATAAAAAACAGTGATGATTACAATACTAGTGCAAATGCAATAACAGAGTCTGAAGCTTCTTTACCATCATCCACGGTAGAGTTGGATATACAGGATATAGAAGGGGTTGGTCCTACAACTGCCAAGAAGCTAAAAGAAGCAGGTATTGTTTCAGTAATGGATCTTGCAGTAACAAGTGCAGAAGAATTGGCCGTAGACATTAATGCTTCAAAAGAAAGTGCTGCAGCATTTGTAATTGCAGCCCAGAAGCTGCTAAGGGATTCTAAGGTATTAGAGAAGGAGTTTGTCACAGCTGATGCAGCTCTTGAAAAAAGAAGATCGATGCTTAGGTGCTCTACTGGTTCTAGCGCGCTAGATGATCTTTTGCTTGGAGGAATAGAGACTCAGGCTGTAACTGAATTCTATGGAGAATTTGGATCTGGAAAATCACAAGTGTGTCATACACTATGTGCCACGGCAAGACAGCCTATTGAATCAGGTGGGCTAGACGGCAATACAATATACATAGATACAGAGGGAACATTTAGACCTGAAAGAATACAAGAGATAGCTAGATCTAGAGGTTATGAACAAGAACAGGTGCTCAAGAGTATAGCAGTATGCAAAGTCTACAATAGCTCGCATTTAGAGTTAATAATAAAGAACTTGGGCAAATATGTAGACGATTTTAAAGCTAAATTGGTTATAATTGATAGTATAATCTCTTTGCATAGGGCAGAGTTTGCTGGTAGAGGTACTTTAGCTGATAGACAGCAGAGACTTAATTCCATGTTACACAAAATTATAAGGCTTGCAGAGATATACAATATAGCTATCGTCATAACAAATCAAGTGCAATCATCCCCGGATACATTCTTCGGTGATCCTACAAAAGCAGCTGGCGGAAATGTGCTGGGACATGCCTCAACTTATAGAATTTATCTCAGAAAATCTGGAGAAAACAGAATAGCGAAGATGATAGATTCTCCGTACCATCCATATTCGGATGCAAGATTCACTGTAAATGAAAGGGGAACAGATGACATTGAAGGAGATGAATCATC
>JBKOWU010000335.1:0-35345 GCA_046724555.1 Thermoproteota archaeon
AGAAGCTTGCTCAGGTAGCATTATCATATGGCGGTAACGATATGGTTGGAACTGCGTTTTCTGAGGAAATCTTCAAGGCCGCAGGCAAAGAATCAGGAATATCTATTCAAGAGCTAGTTAACTTGATAAAAGAGATTAAAATGGAGCCTGCTCAAAGAGATACATTTTTTAATATAATTAAAAAATTTTGAGCAAAGATTCGACATCTTTTCAAATTCTCTAATAAGATCTGTTTGTATTGATGATATCAAGTTAACGCTAGACCGTGGCTTTCTATACCAGTTAAGATTACACCGTCAGGAATAGAATATTTTGATGATAATATAAGACTCGATAACCTTAGCGAATTAAGGGAGATTCCCGGTGTATATCAAATAATAAAAAGACCAAAGGAGAGAAGAATAGAAAGGTATGGCTTAGGCCTGTTGCTGAGTACTTGAATAAAAACCCTGCTTTAATAGATTTTGTAATGGAAAGAATATGGGATGTTTTTAAATCTACACGATAGGTAGATCATGATATTACATCTTGTAAATATAAGAGCAAATAAATGGTTTATGCAAAAGCATTATTATACGCTACAGAATAGAACAAAGTTGGGGAAACACTTACAACTCTCTGGCTTCAATAAATGTAAAGTCTCCTCTTAGACGAGGTAATAGCTTGACATAGTTCTAACCCTGCATGATAAGTTTTACTACCAACCAACATAAATGATAATGAATGACATGAAGACAACTTGTCCTATCTGTAAAGGTTCTGGTAAATTACCAGTTACACAACAACCAAAGGCTGAATCTCATGGTGAGGAGACGATTGGTGACTGTCCTACATGCCATGGTAAAGGAGAAGTAGACAAATAAGAAGAATTGTCATAATTCCGGGTCAAGGCTTCCCGCAAATGAGCAAATCGGGGGCAACATATGTTTGTACTTCCATAACTTTTTAGCTTGGATTGAGCAATAAGAGATTGGCTTTGATGTGAGCAGGCTTGGTCAAGTGCGTATTTTTGGAGCGATAATTATATGCATGGCATCATCCCAGCCAGCTTTTAAAGCTAATCTATCATAACTTTTTTCTAGAATTCATACTTCTACGATAATAGTATAAAAAATTACTTAGTTTTTAATTAATTCGTATAAATAATAATATTGCATCCATATATTTTAATATGAGCAATATAAGCTTGATTTTTGCATTATTCTCAGTTATAGTTGGCGTAATGCTTTTCGGTATTTGGAGCAATATCCACGCATACGCTCAACAGGTCTCTTCACCTGCATCGCCGCCAAGCGGTAGTAGCTCTCTTATCAAGCCAATATCGTCAGAACTCAAAGCAAAAATGTGTGATCCTAGTAACCCTAGTCTAAAAGTAGTTAATACAACTGAAGCACGTATATGCGGTATTCCAAAAACAGTAAAACCGCCCATAGCATCAGCAGCAACGCCACAGACGACACCAGTTGTATCATCATCACCATCATCACCTACACAACAAACGGTAACAACAAAACCAACAACAGCAGCTGCCCCTCCTCCAAAACAACAACAGGTAACAACTTCAAATAATAATACTAATGCTATTTCACGACCGACCGGTGGTGCTTCGGGGGCAATAGTATCTCCAGTTAATCAACCTACGTCCAAGCCCCAGGCAGGTATAGCACCGCAGGTGAAAGCTGTAAATCAACAGCCGCTGCCATCAATAAGAGGAATCAATACTACAGCACCACAGGTAAAGGCTGTAAATGGACAACAGCGGCCCCTAGCAGCGCCACTACCAATAACATTGATCAATAGTACAGCAGGAATCAACAGTACAGCTGGACAAAATTATACGTTTGCTGCAACTTCTCCAGCAGCCACATATGATAAGCTATTGTATCTTGGCTATCATGGTACTGCTAATCCAACCCATGGCAATAGTGGTTCAAAACATGATGACAGCCGTGATAGTAAACCTAGTACTCATAGTAGTACGAAAAGTGTAAGTGATACTAGCTCAAAAGATAAAGATACTAAACCAACCATTCCTCACATTAAAATCACTGCTACTGATAATGATTCTACAGCAAAGAAGAAAACTGGTAGTACTAAATCAGATAGAACTGATACTACTAAAGCCGAAAGCAGTTCAAAAGATAAGAGCAGACCTAATACTGAATCGTCTAGCGATCATGCCGTAGATAGTGGTTCTAGCTGGAAGAAGAGGACTAAATCAGATGATCATGGTAATTCAAAACATATCAATGACAATACCGATGACTATAGTTCTGATGCGACGTCGTCTAGTAAATCATCATCAATCGTCGAAAATGATAGTCCATCAGTCATTGTGAAAAGCTTCAATCCGAAACATTCTACAGACTCTGATAGCAGCAAATCATCTCCAATAGATGATCATATTTCATCAGTCATTGTGAAAAGCTTCAATCCGAAACATTCTACAGACTCTGATAGCAGTGACGAAGGTGGAGATAGCTTTTTTGACGGAGACAAGTTTTTCAGTGATGAGGGTGATTAGGTTCTAAATGGTATGTATATGACACCATAGGGCTTGTCCATCTATACTGTTGTAACTATGCTCCAACAAAGAACATGGGATGAACCGAGTTTTAAATTAGCTTCTTACTCCCCCAAAGTGAATGATGAATTCTGGGTGTTATTGTCAACAGCGACTTATCGCGAGCTTCCCCGCTATGCCATTGCTGAATTACTCGTTTTTTAATTATCTCATCTACAGTCATATCATATAGAATTATACCTAGGTAAATTACTTTACGCCATTACAAGGACTCTCTACACCTACAACACAAATCCCCATCTGTGTAACGCCAGTATTGCTGTCACTGCCACCTACGAAAGCGAAGCCAGAAGATGCTTGTGCATTTGTAGATACAGATAAAGAAAGTAGACCTATCCCAATTATTAAAAGTAAAAATATAAACTTGGCATTTTTGTTCGTTGCAACTGCAAATTTTATTTTTACCATATATGTTGAATGGTATGACTAGAATATATCCAGTAGGTTTTATTTTGTGTAACTTTGGTACACTGCAATTATATTTTTGCACTTCTTACTAAATTTCAACATTATCACGATGTCTTAAATTCAAGATTATTTCTATATATCTTAAATATGGGAACCAGTATTAGCATAATAGTTACAACGTAAACAAATAATTGCACTGCAACTAAATTACATAAAATAATATAATAATAAATTGGTTTAAAATAATTTATTTATCTACGCCATACAAAATTTGAGTTACCATAACTAACATAATAGAAAAAAACGATCATAATCAGCGGCACCAAAATGAAAGTATAACCTTTAGATTAGACAGTATTATTTTAAATAAACTACATCGTGAAGCAGAGCAAAAGGATGTCAGTGTCAATACATTAGTAAGTCATCTCATAAGAAGGCATATTGATTGGCATTCTAATGCAGCAAAAGCTGGATTTGTTACTATAAGGAGAGGATTGCTAATTGATCTCATAAACAGACTTCCAGAGAAAGAGATATCTTCCATTGCAGAATATATAGCAAAGCATGAAACCAAAGATTTCTGGTCATCCTTATAGGCATGAAGTCAATTATACTCTACATTCATATGTTATACAGCATGATATGGGAAGGAATTGGTCTCTTTATATGGCAGAACAATACAGATTTGTGTTTGAAGAATTTGGACTGAAAAGAGTAGAGTTTGATATAAACAATAATACATTGGATTTCGTTGTTGATACTGAAAGATGATACTGGAACAGGATCCTGGAAAAATTGCTATCAATCCTAACAAGTTTGATAAACTAATTACTGCGTTAAGAACGGCTATAGATAATGATGGAACGCTGGATAAAGAAGCAACATCATATAGTCCCTGGCATTCCAATATCAGATAATATAACGCTGCAAGTCTTACAGTTTACCCTAAAATCCTCCAATGCCATTACTGGATCAGTAAAAGCAGATACTTTTTGTCCGTTTATCTGTAATGATTGTTTAATTAAATTAACAATATCATTATCGTCATCAACAACTAAAACTGATTTATTATTATGCTGTTCTTGAAGCCACTCTGATTTGAGTTCAAACTCAGCACTCTTGATATATTGTAGCAAGTAAGAACTTTTTGCACTACTTATGGGCGAATCCACTCTACTATCATTTTTATATTTACCTAGCAGATAGGAAACTCAAAGAGTTCGGCAACATGGGAAAGAATCAGACAGAAAGCCACTATACTTTTCGGGGCAGTACAATTCCATGGATAGAGAAACTACTGCAGACCCAAATTGATGACTACAGAAAGAATGCTAAGCCTTATTTTAGCGCCTTGTCTAATCAATATTAAAAAAGTATCTTATGATGCGGCATCGAATATCATCAATAACTGGCTCACCAAATGTGGTGAATTAAGACAATTACATCAGAACTTCAATTATGCGGTGAGGTATGCATTAAATTACTCGGCAAGGAATGGTAATAGGCCGCTAAAGCTTGATACTCTGAAGTTAAGAAATCCCATGTTATATAATCTTCTCAATGATATTATGTCCCTTTAGTTTTCAATTTGGTTCTTAATGCTATTCATATAGTGATAGATGTAAAGTAGTATAACCAAAGTAGATAATTGCTCAGAATTATTTCATATATTATATAAATACTATGTAAGTAGTAGAAAATTCATTATAAATATATGACATTGAATACGGCGGCAGATAATCTGACACATGTGATAACTATCCCAAGCAACATTACAAGAAAACGCCGCCATCAATCTGCGTTAATGTCTGCAGCTCATATTTTGGTATGTCTAACACAAGAACGAAAAAGTATCGAGCAAATAGCAAGCGAGGATTTTGATAATAATTTAGAATTAGTAGCCGTATGGATTGATTATATGATTGGAATAAATTGGATACACAGCAACAATGGTGTCAATACCAAAAACCCATGGATAGCAACATACACCGGAAAGAATTGGGTAGAAAAACTATTTAGTGTATAATGATGGATGGATAATCCGTATCTATGTGATGATATATAAACTACTAGCTAATGTATTGAATCATATAGAAGCTACACATTTAACTTATATACTGCTATTCGGATCCATGCAGTGAATGTCAAAACAAGAAGCATCTTTAACCAATTATAATTCCCAAAGCTTAATTGATAAAATACGTGATCACTCTTCTACATTGTCGCCGCCAATATTCGTTTTATGTGATGAATGTTACTGGTGTGCAACTTACTTTGATAAGACCAGAACGCCAGTAGATAATACATGTCCTCAGTGTGGCGCCAACAATAGCGAATTGACTAGCTTTTCTATCGTATCTAATGAGTCATTTACTTTTGATTATAATAGCAAACGTGGAGTAGAACTGGAGTTTAGGCCCAGACCTAAGCACTCTTAATCAAGATTCAGCTACAGTCTCTGATTTTGCATCTTCGCTAAAGCAATAAGAGCCTACTTTGGCATGAGCAAGCTTCAGTAATTGCGAATTTTTGCAGCGATAGTTTCTGCAACTCCCTCTTAAGTCCGCCTATTGTACTTTTTTATTTCATCAATTAGTCGCAACGTAGCAGTCAAAGGAGGTAAATTATAACGTGATGAAAATGTGAAATGAGTAAATATAGCTGAATCTATTTTTGTGCTCTTAACGCAGTTTAGACACAGTTTGTACTCTAAATGGGTTAAACCATTACTAACGATAACTTTGCTTGCACTCTTCCATAAATTCCTGCATGATAGCTTCTATCAAATCGCTATTATCTTGCTTATCTTTTAATTCATTATCATTACTTTTTGTATCTACACCGGGGGATTCTAGTTTGTTTATCCACCAACTATTCTTCTCTCGATGTTCCTCCTGTCGAATATTGTCGAACATTTCACTACCTCGTTAGAATAATATAAAAAAGGTTTCTTCAAGCAAGGGATGGGAGTGGATTGACCATTTGGACTTCTTTTTAGGTAGAGAATATAGATACTCGTAGCTATCTAACCAATAATCCCTCTCTATTCTTCTTATTTGGTATTTTACAAACAATCAGTACTTTTCTCTATCTGAAACAATGCCGTATCTATATAATCATCAGTAATTAATGAATGTATGTTAATACGACATATCTTAGGAAGTAGCGAATTTATTTTGTACAGAATCTGAACCTTATTATCTATACTGACTCATTATAACAGTCTTCCATTGATTTTGTGATTATACTGCTTGTAGTAGCCAGTTTGCTCATGTGCTGGACTCCTTTGCCTTTCTATTTTAATATGCCAATTTGTTTGTATAAACAAGGCTTTATTGATTTGTCATTGATTTTACAGGCTGTAAAATGCCATGCTGCTTCAAGCGCCAGGAAGACGGTTGCAAATCCAACGCCTATATATGCTATATTTTCTAACATACCCTGTATACTTTATTGATAGATATAATGCTATCTACATTTTTGATAAATATTCGATAGAATATTTTGATTTAGACTTAACGTATGATAACAAATAGCTCTAAATAGTCTATATATTATTACAGACGTAAAAAGCATATTTTATTCGCGGGGGAGGCCGATGATAGTTTCTATATGCATAGGTAACAATATTATTAACTAAAGCAGCTAGAATAAAATATCGATTCGTCATTTTACTTCCATGAATAAAGATCATGATAGTAGATTTACCAGCAATATCATATTTACCATTCCTGAAACTTCTCTAGAGGTTATTATTAGGAATATTAAGATAGACGATATAGATAAGATTCTTCAATTACAGGAAGCGTCGTTTGCAGATATGGCCGCTTACGGTATGGTATGGCCGGCCTCTTTTTTGAAAAAGCATATGCATATCTTCCCCGAAGGACAACTTTGTACAGAGATAAATGGTAAAATAGTTGCATCAGCTAGCAGCTTAGTAGTCACACTCAAGCCTCAATATTCAGAGCATACATGGCATGATATTACAGGTGGTGGTTTGTTTACAACACATGATCCAAAAGGTGATACTCTTTATGGTGCAGATATCTCCACTCATCCAAAATTCCAGCGAAAAGGTATTGGAACGATGTTATACAATGTTAGAAAGAATCTTGCCATTAGAATGAACCTACGACGAATAGTAATTGGAGGGAGACTATTTAACTATTATAAATATGCAAATAAGCTATCAGCTATTGAATATTCAAGAAAGGTAATAGAAGGAGAAGTTGAAGATCCTGTTCTTTTGTTTCAGTTGAAGAATGGGTTTAAGTTTATCAAGGTTCTTCCAAACTATCTTTATGATCGTCGTTCTATAAATTATTCTAATTTTCTTGAATGGTTAAATCCACGTTATCATTAATGTTTGATTTGCATTTACTGTAGGTTTCTGATAGATCAGAATCGTTTTGGGGATAAGCAGGTACTGAAATTGTATATTTTAGAAATTCGGGGGCAGCATTTGTATCCATAGATCATAAAAATGGCTCGACCATTATTCCAATATTTCAGAATGAATTAGGGGCAGTATTTGCATTGAGTATCAGTGTTCCTCCTCATGTCTCTTTTTTCTTTTATCAAATATGATTTAGCAAATACACCTACAAATCCACCCGCGAATAAACCTATGAACTGACCATAGGTTCCCCAGAAATCTTTGAATTGTTCACTAAAGGTCATAGGAGCTATTACTGATACTGTAAAGTTTATGGGCTTGGTTAGATAGCCAACTGTTGGATATTTTTTGGATTGTTCAAACTCAGGATCTACTATGCCATGTGTTATGTTAGTAGATATTGGCTTTGTTAGATAGATTAATGGTTGTCAAGCACTTGCCCCGCGAATATGGGTTTGATGCAGCAAATGATTTAAATTGGAATCGCCGATGCAAGTCAACCATTGATTTATAAGAAATAACACCTTATTCTGACTAATAACACACCATTTTTACTGAAGCTAATTAACAGCAGTATCTATTATACAGATAATGATTGAAAACCTTCTGTATGTGATTCTCGGATTCGCTATCACCTATCTATTACTTGAAGTAGCATGGCATTTTACTGCCTGTAGACTCAAAGACTATGGTAAGATAAAGCCATGTGTGTTCAAGGAAGTAAAGACAGTATTGATCGCACCTAAAACACGTGGAGGGCGATTATACTAAAATGTCCGAGGAAATACAAGAATTAAGAAATGTCTTTCATGGTCTGGAAACAATGTATAGCACATATCTTCCAAAAGTAGATCCAGTACTTCTTAATGATCTTTTATTACGCGAAGAGCAAAGCGGAAAATCTGAACGTGCACCGTTTTATATGGTAGAAGTTTTTACCAAGCCTGGTACTAATTCAGAATGGTGTAAACAACATATAACCGAAACTACAGGCTTTGTCCCAGCAATATATGATAAAGGTACTCATTATGTAACAAATATGAGGCTGACACTTGATATTCTCAAACGGTTAGATGACTTTGATTTCGTAGAAGAGGTTTCAGGTGACTATACTGGTACTTTGACAGGTATGGGGGCGTCACATGATGTCCGACGATATCGAGATTAATTCTACCTAAGCTAAGAAAGAATAAAAAACTACCAAATTTTGAATCAGCAGTCGGAAATCAATGGCTCCCCCAACAAGGAGTTCGAGGAAACGTTCTTTATACAAGATTTAAGGAAAAGGAAGAATCAAAGGTGTATCATTTTTGGAGCATTTTTTTGAATCGTCAGAACTGTGATGTTGTCCACAGGAACTATTATCATTACTTGCAGCATTTGCATATTGTAGAGTTATCATAGCAGTAGACACTCCAATAATTGCTGCTGATATAACAAATAATATCATCGTGGAAGTTAAATTATTCGTCTTTTCTCATAGGTCTTTAGTATTTTGAATATATTAATTTGTAGAATACTGCGCTTATGTATTACCCACTAATGGGAATTTCATCCCCCAACCTTCATTTTGGGGAGCAGCATTTGTAAAATTTTTTAATGTCTCTCTCTCAGTTAAGATATCTTTGTTTGAAGAATGAACCATTAACTCCCAATCCTTTCCATATGCCTGCTCTTTCTCTTCCGAAGTATTCCTCTACGTTTTCTACTACTTGGTGTAAGCCTTAGCTGCATTCCACAACATGGACAAAACATGCCATCATTGTACATGTAAACTTCGCATCTTCTACAATATTTCTGACCTAAAGAATAATTGCTTATGCCAAATACTATTTTCTCTGAGTGTATCCTTTCACATATATTTCTGCAAACCATTTAGGGGAACATGCTTGGGAGTAAAGGATGTCATTAAAAGCAATGAGTCACCAAGGGGAGAGGATGAGGGATTAGTTAGAACTACTGTCTATTTTCATTTGTTATTTAACCTCTTATTTGATAAGATCCTTTAATTGAGATTCCTTTACTTCTTGTTGCCAGTTATGAATCAAAGTAACTTCAACTGTTTTTATTTCATGGCTAATAGAAGACTTCCGATTGTTTAGTACAAATGCATAAGCATCGCTTATAGTAGGCTTAAAAACATCATTAATTTTTAGTCCACTTTTATTGTAGTACAAGTTAATTTCAGAACTTTCATGATTTTCTTTCCATTTAGGAATGTCTTTTCTACTAACAATTATAACCTGTATTTCTTTATCAGAATTCTTTACCTCTATGTCAAAAGCAAGTCTATAATCAAACATAAGTATTAGATTTACACCAAAATATAATATCTCGTAGCTGTGAGAATTTCCAGCAGGTATGTTAAATTCATTGATGTTTCTCATAACGTGGGGAAGAACTTTCATTAGTAGGTAAAGAGAGCAGGTATGTTAATTATCTTGTACTTTCATAACGAATACTGAAGTGATCTCAAAGGGAGTATTTTTCTTAGTGTTGGCTATAATTTTAGTATCTGTAATCATTTGGATTTTTAAACAAGTAATCATTTTTGAAAAACATGAAAACCAACCATCACTTAGAATGCGAGCAATGATAGTAAAAAACGAAATTAATGAGGAATAGCCATATTCTGCTGGCTTCCACATTAGAATGAATAAGTCCTTTTAACCGTTAATTTTCTTATTGGAGCCATAATATAACAAAGTTCATGTAGATTGCGTTAATGCTGAATTCCTTATATCGACACTAAGCCAACCAGAAATAATAGTGCATACAATCAAACAGCTCTACACTACAAGGAATTCCTAAATAACAGATGCTGATTATAAACAATGAATCATAAGTGCCATCGTCATCTTCATCCTCATCTAATGCAAATCATGAGAGGACAGAGGTATTGTATGGCACTGAAAATACGACCAATGCAATTTTAAGTGTTTTATCTAATATAAAGTTAAAGATGGATATTTGCGCAGATTCCACATGGCCATCTGTTGCAATGGGAATTGACGTTTTTAGAAATGCTCTCACCGATATGAAAAAGAGAGGAATAAAGTCTAGGTATATTACCACCATTACAAAAGATAACCTTTCATACTGTAAAGAAGCCATGAAAATTGGTGAGCTTCATCATTTAGATGGAATTAAGGGTAATTTTGCAGTTAGTGAAAAAGAGTATATTGCTTCCGCCACCATGCAAGAAGCATCACTTTTACAACAAGTAATCTACAGCAACGTAAAGGAAGTACTAGAACAGCAACAATATGTCTTTGATTCATTTTGGAATAAATCTGTGCCTGCTGAACAGAAAATAAAAGAAATAGAAGAAGGAATTGTTTTAGGTAGGACAGAGGTCATTCAAAGTCCAAAAGATGTACAACAACTATTCATTAATATGGCAAAAACAGCTAAACATGAAGTATTACTTCTACTTCCTACAATTAATGCCTTTTATCGCGAAGAAAGAATAGGAATAATAGAATTATTAAAGCAAGCATCAGAAGGAGATCATAGAGTAAACGTTAGAATTCTCACCCCAACAAATGATGATATAGAAAAAATTTTACAAAATGTAGTGTCTACAACTGGGCAACGCAACGACGAAGAAGAGAGAACAAAACGAAATCGCCAAATAAAGAATAAAGAGAAGAGATTTGACATACGATCCATAGATGTAAAATCGACTAATCAAGACGAAGATGACTTAGAAGGACCAGCATCAGCGGCTGCAGCAGAAAAGAGTTCAGTCACAACAGTTACTATAATAGTAGTTGATAGAAAAGAATCTTTGGTAATAGAAAAGAAGGATGATTCAAAACAAAATTTTACAGATGCAGTAGGAATGGCAACTTATTCAAATAGCAAGCCAACTGTATTATCATATATTTCCATATTTGAAAGCCTCTGGAAGCAAACTGAATTATACCAGCAACTAAAGGAGTCAAATAAACAACTTGAGTTAGCCTACGAGCAGCTGAAAATCAGCGATAGAATGCAAAGTGAATTCATAAGCGCAGCAGCACATGAGCTTCGTACACCAATACAGCCGATAATTAGCTCAGTAGGTATTATCCGTTCACGGATGGGAAATACGAAAGTACAAGGCTTGGATCATTCTTTAGATATGATTACTAGAAATGCACAGAGATTGAGTCAACTTTCGTCAGATATCCTAGACGTTACAAAGATAGAGGGTAATTCACTTGAGCTACAAAAAGAACAGTTAGACCTAAATGAAGTGTTATTAAATACTGTAGAAAAATACAAAAAACAAATTACAAAAGCCAATATTGATATAAAATTATTATTTGAGCCTCATGAAGAGATAATACTAGTGGAAGTAGATAGGGAAAGGATTATCCAAGTTATTTCCAATTTATTAAATAATGCTATTAAATTTACAAGACGGGAAGGAGGAATAGTGACAGTTAAAGTTCAAAAGAAAGCTCATGATGAAGAAATAAAAACCAGTACAGTTGTTAGTGTCAAGGATACCGGCAGTGGTATAGATCAGGATATTATGCCTAGATTATTTGAAAAATTTGCTTCGAAATCCTTTCAAGGTACAGGACTAGGGCTATTCATATCAAAGAAAATTATTGAAGCACATAGGGGTAAAATATGGGGTGAAAACAATATATCTAATGATAGCAAAGGTGCTACATTTTACTTTACTCTACCAATTGTAAGTAATGAAATCAAACCACAACAAGAAGAACAAACAACCAATCAACATTTGTGAATAAATAATGGCAAAAGCAGAAAACAATGACAACAAAAAAAGGATTATAGTTGTAGATGACGAACCAGATCTTATCTCAATACTAGAAGTTGTTTTAGAGGAGAATGGATTCAAAGTTGAAACATTTGATGATCCTATTGCTGCATTGAAAAGCTATAGAGCAGGTGTATACGACTTAATGATCTTAGACATAAAGATGCCAAAAATGGATGGTTTCGAACTCTACGATGAAATCAAAAAGATAGATGATAATGCCAAAGTTTGCTTTCTAACCGCCAGTGAAATGTATTACAAGAGTTCAAGAAGAGAGAAGTATTGCTCATTAGACAAGAACCTATTTATCCAAAAACCCATTGCAAATGAAGACCTTGTACAGGAAATAAACAAAATATTAAGTTCCAAATCAAAACAACAGATATCAAGTCTATCATTTTAGCCTTTAAAGGCTATTGTTCTAGTATAAACCATATGTCTTGGGTAAATCCGCTAGATAATCATATCAATGACATCGTATTTTTCAAGGAATTCAGTAATCATACCAAAATACACGAACACGATTTTATCACTATTAGAGCGGAAGAAAAACTATCACTTATTTGCTCAACATGCGGTTTATTTTATTGTGAAATGTGTGGAAAATCCACAAAAGAGATGACATAACACTATTGATGATCTATAAAGTAAACTATTGCAGTTGAAAGTGTAGCGCCAAAGCATTGCTACTAAAAATAGAGATCACTTTTCTGACAAAATTATCTCTTCTCCAAATACTTTACCATTATTATTACTAATTCTAAGTATTGGTTCATTCATTGTCTGATTTCTTTCCCACCATGTAACATAGACATTACTCCCTGAAGCAGCAATTTGTACATCTTGTGATTCACTATTACTTGAGTTGCTTAGATTGATCTTATCTCCAAATGTTTTACCACTATCTGTAGATGCCTTGAACATTACTTCATCATTTCCTGTTTTATTGGTCCACCATGCAATGTAGAGGCTGTCATCGGATGTAGCAATTGGGGCTTGTCGCTCAGTAGCAAAATTTGATGGTAAGAATGCCTTTCCATATGCTAACTGACCTATTGTTGTAGTGCCAGCGGGAATTGCTGTTATGGTTGTGATACCAACATCAAGAAGAACTATTGTTAATAGAACACCTAGTATATATCTATCCATACTATTACCAGTTTTAAATATTTATTTTGGTTCTATATAAGAATGGGACTCTGCTACAATAATTAAGACATAGAAGTTATCATTTTTAAGCTGTAGATGAATTTAGAAAACTTGATTTGTTGTTATTTCTCCTGTTTCCTCTTCCTTTTATTCTAGCTGATATTCATCTTCTACAACGTTCATTTGATTCTTCTTCATCATCTTCAGCACTAGCTGAATTTTAACTGCGATACAAATTGAAACGAATTGTGGCTAATTGCTATGGAAAGTGTTTTCAGAGTGAGGGATTGATTTAAGCACAAGCGCTTACTTATATACAACAATTCTTCTACAAAATTCTCATGTATCAAACTAGGGTTTTAGGAGTTATGGTAGCAGTATTCGTAACTCTCGGAATAGCAGTTAGTGGAGCTACGCTGCTTTCTCAACAAGCGGCTAATGCGTTTAGGGCAGAAGACGGATCAAGAACGGTAACCCGTCAAGCAGCACCAATCGCAATTTCTGGAAATAACATCTATATCGCATGGTGGACTAACCATACTGCAAAAGGTGATGGCGAAGTAATGTTCAGAGCGTCAAATGATGGCGGAGCTACATTTGGTGATAAAATTAATCTTAGCAATAACTCCAAATTTAATTCTGTAGATGCGCAAATACAAGCAAATAATGATAATATTGTCGTTGTTACTTGGTGGGAAAAGAATAAAACCACAAATGAACCAGTTGTCAGAATTAGTATAGATAACGGCAAAACATTTGGACCGGTGATGAGGCTTAGTGCGAACGGTACTATTAGCAGTAGCACTAGTAGCACTATGGGAGGGACGTAACTAAATCAATCTACTATTTACTTCCTTCTATTTTTAGATGTACTATTTAGAAAATATTGTAAACTATCGTCAGTTATAAAAAGATGTCATTTTGATAGCATTATCTTTTCTCCAAATGTTTTACCACTATCGTTGCTTACCCTCGGTACTGGTTCATTGCTTGTGGCATTGCGTTCCACCAGCTAACATAGACATTATTTCCAGACTCAAAGCATAACAACCCTCTTTGTAGAGTGACACCTATGGATAGCGTAAATTATCTGCCCCCGTATGATAAGGAAAAATACAAAGAAATGTTACTTGATGCTGCAGAAACGGTTCTTGAGTTCTTTGTTTTTAATAGATCTACTTACAGCAGCCTCAAGAGAAATACTGGAAGAAGGAAATGGAAGTGGTATGAAGAATTAAGGGAACAGAGAGTAAGAGACATTGAGACTGAGATGCTTCAATGTCAGAGGTTTGGCTCTTGTATTATTTGAGATTAAAATTGATAAGTGGCGGTACCCAGAAGTGGCCCGCCACTTGTATAAATCCTCCGACTGTATGAATTTGGGCTAAGTACAAAATAGATCCACGATATTAACGATTTTCGGAGACTTGTACTAGTATACAAACGAGATTTTCTATATACTACCACTATAACTGAAATAATTGAAATAAAACAATCCGCGCAAAAAGTTTACTGAAATTGCTCCTTGTATGTTGGGCAGCTAGTATAGCTTGGCTTCTCACAGATGAGGCGTGTTTCAACCATAGGCATTAGCTTCCCTATATTATACTATTATCTAATGACAATATTTCCATACATAGGTTTATTACGTATATTATATCCATCCATCAAACAAAGCTAATCCTGTAATAGTTTTGATTGCAAGATTCACGTATAGTAGCTAATTTAGTCAGCCGCCTTACAAAGCTATAATATCATAGTTATTCTATTGCTTACGTCTAATACATATGTTATAATGATAGTATCGATTGTTTATGCATTTTATACTAACAATACAAAATCTATATAAGCTAGGCTCTTCTATTATAATAGAAAGAAATCTATTGACCAACAAATCGTCACCGGCAGGGTCATCGTTAGAGGCCTTAGAAAGAACGAAAACAGTGGTACCAGCAAGAATAGTCAATGGTGCGCCTAGTAATCATCCTGAAGTAACGCATTCTACAGCACTGGACAAATATATCAAAAACGTAGCTGCAATGAACAAAGCAACAGCATACGAGTATTATTTTAGACTAAAGAGCTTTCAAGAATTTGTTACTGATGGTTACAACACAACTTTGGATGATATCATAACAAGGATAAATCAAAACTCAGAAGACCCTTATGAGATCTTGAGTGGTTATGTATCTTACCTACAGACGAATTGCACAATATCCACACTTTCACTTAAGGGACGTATTATAACAGCAAAAAACTTCCTTGAATATTATGACGTTGACATAAGTCCAAGAAAGTTCAAGCTGAAAGTAAAGATGCCCAAAATAGTAAGGCAGAACAAAGAAGCACTGTCTAAAGAAGAGATCGCCGATATACTAAACGCTTGCTCTGACATTAAATTAAAAACATATGTAATGTTTCTGGCTGCTACTGGAATGCGCGCTACCGAAGCGTTATCCGTTCGCATTAAAGATTTGGATTTGAAGGCTAGTCCCGCCAAGGTTTTTGTAAGGGGTGAATATACCAAAACTAGAACGGATAGGATAGTATTTTTAACTGAAGAAATTACCAAACAGTTAGAGTCATGGTTAAATCACAAACACAGAACAAGAAGAGTGTGTTATAAGGACAAGCACACAGGAAAAGCAATCACTGAGTATAGAACACCTAAGAAAAAAGAATCTGATCTGGTATTTGCAGTACAGGAAAATATTACAACACCTAAAAATCTATACTTTGGGATTGTTAAACACTTTGAAAGGACACTAGACTTGATGGGTAAGGGCAACAGAGAATACGGAAACAATGAACGGCGAAGAGAGATAACACTTCATTCGTTTAGACGCTTTGTGAAAACTACTATATCTGACTTAGGATATGGCGATTATTCGGAATGGTTCATCGGTCACAACGGTTCAACGTATTGGCGCAAAAAGGAATCAGAAAAAGCTGATTTGTTCAAAAAGATTGAACCCTATTTGACATTTCTAAATATTCACCAACTAGAAAGACAGGGCGCAGACATACAAAGCAAGGTACAAGAACTAGAGGATCTCAATAGCTCGCTAAGAGAAAGAGACAAAGTAAAAGATGATGCTATAGCGCACTTATCCGATCAGCTTTTGACCATATCTACAAGACTGCAAGAACTTGAGCGAAAACAACAATCGTATGTATCATAATCTAATTAATTTTTCAGGCTGATCATTAGAATGAAAGTGATCGAGCAATGACTTTATTCAACGAATTCAGAGCAAGTGATAATATTCTGAATAAAGACGGTATAGTAAACTATTATGGGAAGATACTGTCATCCGAAGAAGCAAATCAATACCTTGATTTGTTAACGCGAAACATCCAATGGAAAAATGACGACCTTGTCTTTTTCGGTAAACATGTTACTACTAAGAGAAAAGTAGCATGGTATGGTGATTCTGAATACTTGTATGCTTATTCAAATACAGCTAGACGAGCATTGGCGTGGACGAAGGACCTTTTCGAACTTAAGCAAGTAGTAGAAAAATATGCAGGAACAAAATTTAATTCCTGTTTGTTGAACTTGTATCATAATGGAAATGAAGGTATGGGATGGCATAGCGATGACGAAAAACCACTAGGAAAGAACAATACTATTGCTTCGTTGAGCTTTGGAGCAGAACGAAAATTCTCATTCAAGCATAAGCAAACTAAACAAACTGTATCACTAGTACTTGAACATGGCAGTTTGCTTATAATGAAAGGTGCTACACAAAGCAATTGGTTACATAATTTACCCAAATCTAAAAACATAACTCAGCCCAGAATAAACTTAACTTTTAGAACTATACATGAATCATAATAGGTCAAGCCTCATTTACTTTCTGAATAGGGATACGCTCTATATCACTACGGATATTGTATTTACTACAAAATCAAGCATTTCCTGTGTCTCTTTTATTCCGCCAATTACTGATCCTGCAATGCTACGACGTCTACTAATAAGTGTGGCAGTCCCAAGTGGCGTCTTCTTTTCAGGAATTCCCATTACAACCATAGTACCATCCAGCGTAAGCAGGTCTAAGTATTGGTCCCAATCAATCTCAATTGAAAGTGTGTTGATAATCAAGTCAAAATAACCTTTGAGCCTCTTAAAAGTCTCTGGATCTGATGTAGCATAGAAATTATCTGCCCCCATTCTTTTTCCATCTTCTTGTTTTCTAAGTGAGTGGCTGAGCACTGTTACCTCTGCGTCTAACGCGTGTGCTATTTTTACTCCCATATGTCTTAAACCTCCAAGACCTATAATTCCAACTTTCTTTCCAGGGCCAACTTTCCAATGCACAAGAGGAGAATACATGGTAATACCTGCACATAGAAGAGGTGCTGTGCGATCCGAGGGAAGATTATCAGGAATTGAAAGTACATAGTGTTCATCTACTATTATTTTCTCTGAATATCCGCCCTGAGTAGGAGTTTTTCCATCCTTTTCTATTGCGTTATAAGTCAAAGTGGGTCCTTCGATACAATATTGCTCAAGCCCCCTGCGACAAGCTTCGCATTTTCTGCATGAATCAACAAAGCAACCAATGCCCACTCTGTTACCTACTTTATAACGGGTTACTTTTGAGCCAACTCCGCTGACTATTCCTGTGATTTCATGTCCTGGAACCATTGGAAATGTTGACCCTCCCCACTCATTACGTACCTGGTGTATATCCGAATGACAAATCCCACAATATTGAATATCTATTACAACATCATAATCACGAGGGTCTCTTCTTTCAAAAGAGTATGGTGTAAGAGGCCCTTTGGCCTGCTGAGCTGCATATCCGCTAACTGGAATCATATTTGCTCAATGCTTGCTATGCCCCAATTAATAACATTACTCGAGCTAGTCAAAAATAGAAGCCTTAATCACTTCTCTCTTGAAAATGATAAAACTTCAGTGCTAGTCTAAAAGCATTAAACATGTCATTATATGTGTTGCTTCTCTAGTATTCCCTAATTTGCATAGTATTGTTAAATGAGATTAATAGTGTAAGAAATCTACATGTTAGATTTCTCTAATCCATTTAAAAGGTCTTTTGAAAAGCCCTATTGACTAGCAGGTTACTATATTATGGTTATACGATATACCCGCAATCAGGCTTGATACGAGATTGCGAGCAATTGAGCCATCTGTATCTTTACTGGGATTGAAGATAGTAATGTCCATTCCTATAGCACGACCGGAACCAAACAGAATCTTTAAAAGATCACTTAATTCAGAAAAGCTTAGTCCCCCACCTTCTAGGCGATAATCTACTGCTGGCATAATTTGGTCATTTAAAACATCTACGTCAAGGTGGATCCAAAAGCCATTGATTTTGTGTTCAACCAGTCTTTTAACTGCTAGAGAAGCAGCTTTAGATACACCTAGTGTTTGTACTTGAAATAGATCAAAAATATGCATGTTGGTCTGTCTTACGTCTTGACTTCCATAACCTGCTGCTTGTATTGCATCTCGATAACCAAAGACAATGATGTGTTGGTCTAAAATGAGTGGTTTGAGACCATCTATATTCGTAAGGATGTCATGACCTCTACCAGATACTATTGCGAGATCCATATCAGCTACTTCCCCCGTAGTAGATGCATCAGGTTGATAAAAATCAGCATGGCCATCGATAAAGAATAATCCACATCTTTGATTGCGTCGTCGTAATCCTAACAGGGCACCGATAAGAATGCTACAATCACCTCCAAGTACTATGGGAAATTGTTTATTATTATCTAGTACATGTGTTACTTTGTCTGCAAGCCGCTGTGAAAATTCTCTGATTGATTCAGCATTCAATAATAGCGTTTCTTTGTCTCGCTGCTGGTTGTATAGAGGTGGCAACACATACCCTGCATATTCAGCATTTAATCTTGATATCAAACCGGCTGCCTTCAAAGCCTCAGGAAGACGTTCTACTCCAGTTGGCCGCAGCCCCAATATAGAAGGAGAATCAATTACTGAGAATCGTTTCAGGTAGAACCGCCTCCATTTTTAATAGTCCATCAGATTTTAGAAATTCCTACTCTAAAACCATCGCATAACAACAATATTTTTGGTATTGGATTTGGAATCCTGATATTATTTAAATTATTCAGTAAATAAACAAAGTGTAGACTCGTATCTATATGTATATGCATATTGGCAAGTCTTATGGTATCTTGGTTATTATTAACTAAATCCTGACTTCGTCCTTGGACCATTCTAATGCTTGCATTTTGACCATCAACCTGTCTGTTTCTGCACAACTAGTAATTTCATGTATACAATAGACCATTTCAAGCCGAGTCAAGATACTGGTGTGATCAAATGATTAGACCTCATCTGCATCGATATCAATCTGTATCAATGATAACGCGAGTGAAACTATGGGCATTGAGAAATTATTTAATGCGGTATAGAACGTCAATTTCTCTTTGGCTCATATTGAAGCTCAACTATTCCGCAGTCAAATGGCGTGGACTTTACCAAAGTGAATTTTTGGATATCATTTATATCTTTGAATATTGCCATGCCTCTTCCAATAGCAGCAGGATTGACGAACAAATGAAATTCATCAATCAATCCTGCTTTAATCAAGGAAGAATCAAACATAGCACCACCATACACGACGATATCTTTACCACTTTCACCCTTTAGCTTCATGATTTCATCTGTAAGGTCGCCTGTTGCAAGAGTAGTATTTACCCACTCTGATTTTTTTAGTGTTTTTGTAAAAACAACTTTCGGCATTTCCATCAACTTTTTGGCAAGCTCATAAAAGGGGTCATCAGGCTTTGTCATCATTACATCTGACCAATATGAAACAAAACCATCTGTCATTTTTCGGCCTAAAATAATTGTGTCAACAGATTCAGTTAATTCAAATACATAGTTTATGAGTTTATCATCATCCTCGTTCCGAACCATCCAGTCCATCTCACCATTGGGTCCAGCAATATAACCGTCTACGGACATTTGCACTTGCAGCTTTAACTTTCTCAAGATCTTCGATCGACCTCCTCATATGCCTTCCTCAGACCTTGTATGTCTAATTTCTTCATCTGAAGCATTGCTTTCATGACTCTTTCAGATTTCTTTGCATCTTTATCCTGTATCATTTCACCTAAGACATTAGGAACAATTTGCCATGAAATACCAAATTTATCTTTTAACCAGCCGCACTGCTCTTGTTCTCCTCCTTCAGAGAGCTTTTCCCACAAGTCATCTACTTCTTTTTGCGTTTCACAACTTACTAAAAATGATATTGCTGGCGAGAATTTGAAAATAGGGCCTCCATTTAATGCCATGAACCTTTGTCCTTCAAGTTCAAAGGTCACAGTCATTACGGTTCCTTTTGGTCTTCCAGAGGCTTCCGCAGCTGATTCTCCATAATGGGCAATATCTATTATTTTAGACTTTTTGAAAATAGATGTGTAAAATTTTGCTGCTTCTTCGGCGTTGTCGTCAAACCATAGAAACGGAGTGATTTTTTGGATATTCGTTTGTGTTTCGTCTAGTTCACTCATACGCAGCACTTTTCAGAGTGTTGTTAATAAATATACAAGAGATCAAAAGTATAGTTGCAACAATATAGATCTGACAAACAAGGAGAAGAAAAATTCCACTACTGACTACGGATTTGCTATGATACCTCATGTAGAGATATCCTACACCAACAAAAGCTTACCGATGAATTGACCTTAATCAGTCCTTTCTTGAAAGTGATAGAATTTCAAAGCTAATCTAAATGCATCGAATATGTCATTGTAGGAAGTGGATTCCTTGTCTAGAGCACCATCATTATCCACAGCAGTTCTCAATGCTGTTATCAGCTTGTCAAATTTATCAGGGTTAATGGCAATCTTTCTAGGCTCATTTTCCAGGATCATCTTGCAATGTCCTAGCATGGCTTTATGCTCTTTGTTAAAGTTGACAGGAACAATCCGCATGTTTTGACTCCAGTCACCTAATCCCTCCGACTTGTATCTGGCAATTACTTTATCATAATCTGCTTCTTCACCTATCTGTATTTTGAGTGACTTGATAAACGAAGGATTAGCACCATCAATGTATATCTTGTCCACCTGATACTTGGAAATTATTCCATATACTACAGACAACATTTCATTATAATCTGGTCTATGATATTCTTCTGCATGCATTACCTGTATATGATTATCTTCCCATTGAGTTACTACAATCCCGAATGCTGAGCTACCATATGCTGGATCTATGCCCATTGATCTTGAAGTAAAGGAGTAATATGGATTGAAGTTATCAGGGTTGTATTTCCTTCCCTTTTCAATAGCTGCCTCAATGTCTTTTGTGTGGAATACATTTCCTACTTTGCCTAAATACTTGAGGTTGTATTCTCGCTCAAATGATGGTGACTGCTTAGCTTTCTCTATTTCTTCTGCAGTGTATATCTTACCAATGCCATAAGTGTAATCGAGGAATAGGCGTTTATACAAACATGTATCTTCAGATTCTTTTTCTATTCGCTCAAACAGACCTTCAGGAGCATTAGGAGTGCTAACCATCACTATGTATGGATTTGACTTGGCAATATATCGCTCAGAAACATCTCTAGCATCTTGCTGCTGTCCTGGTGGAAAGAAATCAGCTTCATCTAGGAGTATGAAAGATACGTTAGGTAATCCTCTCATAGCATCTAAATGGTGTGATGGAAATGCTTCTATCTTTACGCCATTTAGCTCAATTACCGTTTCTTTTGTATCGAATGAGATAATACCTTTACCACCTGCAAATAACCTCTTCATTCTGTATATTAGTGCAATGGCTAAATCAATTCTAGGCCCTGTTACAATACACATTTGAGAGCCTGACAAAGAGTTGTCTTTCAAGCAAAGCCAGGCCATAAACCGGAGAATAAATTCAGATATGCCTAGTCCTGTTGCTTTCTTGATCCAGAGATGTTTGTTACCATTCTGAGTAACTAGAGAATCAAAAATTATTTGCTCATAGTCGTAAAGAGGTTTGTCATTTCCATACTTTTGAGGTAAAGCAATAATGTGGTTAAAGCAGCAATCGCCGTTTGTTTTGATGTCTCCTTGCTTGTGTTCGTCAATATTCCATATCCAAAATGGTTTGTTTCGTAGCCTTTCAGATAATCTTGATTGCTGCTGTGATACTTCTAAACTAACTCTTTTCCTGAGGTCTTTAAATGTCAATCAGCTATTCGATGCAATAATGTAAACCTTAGCTTTAGCTTTTACTACTCATATATCATTATCCAATTTTACCAGCTGTTAGAAGCATACTTCAGCTTTGACCCAATATTTTGTTTACTTCTTTTATAAGCTCCTCATTTTTAATTGGCTTTTGCATAACAGGATAATTTTCACTTGTTATAATACTATGTGCAGGCCTATACTGCTCGTAGAACAATTCACTAGCTGTCAAAAAGCAGACCTTAAATTTATTGTCAATCTTTTTCATTTCCCCATATAGTTTAAAACCATCCATTTCTGGCATTTTTATGTCAAGAAGTATGAGATCATATAACTCAGGCTTAAAATCATTTAATGCTAAGACAGGACTGTCAAATGAATCTACCACGAAACCATTCTCTTCTAACACAGTTTCAAATGTGTAATTAACATCTGTTTCATCATCTACAATTAGGATTCTTTTTTTGTTTTTGTTGTTATTACTAGATCCCAACTGGTTTCATTTCCTCTTCTCTTCTTTTCTATCAAATCGTTGCTAATGTAAAGTAAAAGATAGCTCCTTTTCCATCAGTATTATTCTCAGCCCACATCTTCCCACCATGGGCCTCTACAATGCTCTTTGAAATATAAAGCCCAAGACCTGTTCCTTGATATGATTTTGTAGCAAACTTTTGAAATAATCTTGGTAATACTTCTGGATGTATACCTATACCAGTATCTTTTACACTTACGATAACCTTGTTTTCTTTCTCTTCTTTCTTTGCATTTACTATAATATATCCTTCTTTAGTAAATTTAATGGCATTACTTATCAAATTAGATATTACTTGGTTTAATCTTCCTCTATCTGCTTGTATAAATACAGAATCATTATTATCATATTTATCACGCTGATATAGCAAGCTGACATTATCTTTGCTTTGTTGACTTCTCTTGGCGTCATTTATAGCATTTGATATTATTTCATCTAAATCAAGCGGTTCTAGCTTGAGATTAAGATTTTGACTTTCAATTCTTGTAACATCCAGTATATCCTCAGTCAAGTGTTGTAATCTATTTGCATTTCTAATTACTACTTCTAACATTTCTTTTTGTTTTTCTTTTTCATATGGAGATACATCTTTGTCTATCTTAGAATAAATGATTTCAGTGAGGCCAAGTATAGGTTGTATTGGAGTTCTTAGCTCATGGGCTGCTATATTGATAAACTGTTTTTGTGCTTCATCCTGTTTATTTAATTGCTCATTTGCCTCCTCCAGCTGTTTATTTGACTCCTTTAGCTGTTGATATAATTCGGTTTGCCTCCAAAGATTTTCAAATATGGAAACATAAGATAATACGGTTGGCTTACTGTTTGAATAAATTGCCATTCCTACTGCTTCTATGAAATTTTGCTTTGAATCGTCCTTTTTTTCTATTACTAGAGATTCATTTCTGTCGACTACGACTATAGTAACTGTTGTAACAGCAGCACTTTTTGCTGCCTCTTCGAATACTTCCGCATTAGCTTCATTAGTTGATTTTACATCTATACGTCGTATATCAAAACTCTTCTTCTTACTCTTAATTTGTTGTTGCTCTTCTTCTACTCCCTTTTCTCCTTTGGCATCTCTTCGCTCACTTGCGGCTACCATCTTTTGTAATTTTTCTTCTATAGCATCTTTGGTAGGAGTGAGGATTCTAACATTTACTCTATTATCTTCTCTTTCTGATGCTTGTTTTAATAACTCTATTATTCCTATTCGCTCTTTGCGATAGAAGGCATTGATTGTAGGAAGTAGTAGTAATATTTCATGTTTTGCTGATTTTACCATATCAATGAATGATTGTTGTATATCTTTTGGACTTTGAATAACCTCTGTCTTGCCTAAAACAACTCCTTCTTCTATTTCTTTTATCTTTTGTTCAGCAGGCACAGATTTATTCCACAGATCTTTAAATATTGAAATATAGTGTCTAATGTAATGAGGTTCACTACTAATCAAAAGATTTTTTGCGATTTGACCTCCTTTCATTTCATCTATTGTTATATAGAGTTCTTTAGAAGAAACAGCAAAATTCATTGGTGGCATATTGTCGACATGCCTAATCTTCATTCCTAAATTAAGATAGGCTTTAACAATCTGTATATTGTCATTGTTTATCATTCCGACCCATCTTGTATTATTGCCTCTTCTACTACTATCTACTAGCCTTTCTTGCATTCTTTCGAAGTCTTTATTGCAAGTTATCATTAACAAGCCATCAAAAGTTGAGCATATTGACCAGCTGTCATCTTCTGATGTGTTAATTATCTTTTTTAACTCTTCTGACACTTCATCTGGATTTTCCAAAAACCTTGTTTGGTGATGTTCCTGTCCTATTACACACTCTTCTATCTCTTTTACTCTCTGTTGTGCTGATATCGCCTTATCCCATAGAGTGTCAAATATGTATTGGTGTTGTTCTACAATTTCCTTTTGATTACTGTAAATTATCTGTGATGCTATCTTCCCTTTCTCAAATAAAATTATGGGTGAGAGATATTCTAATTCACTTATCATAAAATTTCCTTTTATTCCGTCTAAATGTCTCATCTCATCAACAAGAGGTATCAGCTCTTTACAATAAGAAATATTATCTTTGGTGATCTCAATTAGATATCTTAATTTTATGCCTCTTTTCTTTGCATCAACAAATGCACCTCTTATCGGATCAATTGTAATGGCTAATGGTGGCCTTGTATAATTCATGCAAGTATCTATTTTTCTCTTCGAATTAGAAAAAAGCTGCAATTCATTCCTAATTACATTCTGTTCACCATACAGAAACTCCGTAGTTCTCCCTCGCTAAGATAGCTATTGCCCTTGTAAATATAAAGAATAACGGATAGATTCGCTAAATTATTGCCATTTTATGCCATTTTCAATATAGATATCTACAAAATGATATGCTATCGCTCAAAAACGTATAATGGTAGTAACTAAGGACAGATTTTATAATTATACTTAAAAAACTTGATTTGTTATTATTTCTCCAGCTTCCTCTTCTTGCTCTTCTTCTAGCTGGTCTTTATCTTCATCATAATTAGGCTCATTTGATTCTTTCTCGTGTTCATTACTACTATCCTTTGATTCTACACTCTCTTTTAATTTCTGAGATACAAACCTAATAGCATCGTCTACCACAGTAGCATTTGTAAGTAAATCCATCTTCATAGAATAGCATTCTTTAGCTAATGATAATGCCTGTATCTTTTCTCTTTTGTCTTCTGTTTGCTGTGATGTATCCCACGCTTCTCTTGTGATTGCGGTAAGTCCAACCAAACATTTCTCGTATTCTTCTGGCAGCCTTTCATCAATGTATCTTTTGATATTGTGTTTAGCCTGATCTCTTAGATGCGATATATCTCTATTTACAGTAGCTAATCCAATTTGTAATACTTGTGATATCTCTCTTTGACTATATCCTTTGCTGCAAAGCTCTTGCACCTTGTCTCTTCTCCATTGTAATTGATGTTCCATCTCAGCTCAAATGTTCCATTTCCTATGCGTCACTCTAATGGGGCGTTCCATTTTCACGCTTACAATTATAATGGGAATGCTTAGCTTTATGGTTTTGGTTAACAGTCAATTATTAGCTCACCGAATAGCGATAATTTACTAATATTGACTTGTGCTATGGTGAAAGTTTCATCTTCAAATGCTTATCAATGTATATGCAAAATACATACAATTTATTATACTATGTTTTGAAGTTGACTTTATTTACCCTGAAAGATACTCCTTGTTCATATAGTCCAGTAGAAATACAGCGTACTAGACCATCCTCTATTGCTTTTAGTCTATGTTTATCTTCAATAATATCAATGGGCATATTAACTTCAATTTGTACTTCTAATTTGATTCTCTTTGAGTTTGTCATCTGGTTACTGAATCTCCTATTGCGTCTTAATGTATGTCATTGTAATAAGTTTTGATTGTTGTATAATATGTTATATTGCCGTTCTAGTTTGCTCTTGTTGCTTATTTCTGATGAAGCTCAAAGCGGTGTGTAGTTCCAGCTTGACTAGATGAGTATCCTTGAATAGAGATAGGGATAGAGATTTGATTAACAATCCTGACTATATAGAAAAGGTTCTCATATATGACCATCGCAATTTCAAAAAAGGCAAGAGATTACAGACCGCAAAAGCTGTTTTAGGAGAAGGACTAGTCACAAGCGAAGGTGATTTACATAACCGCCAAAGGCGATTAATACAGCCAATATTTCATCCCAAACAAATTATCTCCTATAGCAACATTATGACTGATTATGCTACGCGTATACGTGATAGATGGAAGGATGGGGAGATTGTGGATGTCTCAGAAGAAATGATGCGACTAACACTTGGTATAATATGTAAATCAGTGCTCAATTATGATGTAGAATCAGAGGCTCAAGAGGTTGGTAAGGAATTAACTACTGTCAGAAAATACTCTAAACGACTCCAGAGCCCAATAGGTCATTACTTGACAAGATTCCTGTTCTGCCTGCTGTAAGGGGAGCTCGGGAAGCCAAAAAAGAATTAGACTCACTAGTGTATCAATTGATAGCAGATAGGAGAAGAAGAGAAGAACAGAGTTCTAATAATAATAATGGCAAGAGTCATCATAAAGATTTGCTCTCCAGATTAATGGAGACACAGGATTCTGATAGCCTCAATAATAATCAAGAAAAAATGTCTGATAAACAAGTAAGAGATGAGGTTATGACCATCTTCATTGCTGGTCATGAAACTACAGCAAATGCACTAACTTGGACATTTTATCTGCTCTCTCAAAATCAAGATATCGAGACTAAATTGCATGATGAAATAGATTCTGTTCTTGGAGATAGTAGTGGCAATAATATTGGAAATAGAATTCCTACTGCAGATGATATTCCAAAATTACAATATACTGAAAAAGTACTCCGAGAATCAATGAGACTTTATCCTCCTGTCTGGACAATGGGTCGTAGTGTTGAAAATGACTATTCTGTTGGTGAATACATCATACCTGCTGGCTCCTCAATTTTAATGAGCCAGTATGTTATGCATCATAATCCAAGGTATTATGAGGAACCAAATCAGTTCAATTCAGATAGGTGGACTGAGGAATTTAAAAGTCATTTGCCACGATTTTGTTATTTTCCATTTGGAGGAGGAATAAGAGGCTGCATTGGAGAGCCGTTTGCATGGATAGAAGGTATACTAATAATTGCTACCATTGCTCAGAAATGGACTATGCGACTGTTACCGAATCAACGCGTCAAATTGGATCCAGCAATTACATTGCGACCAAGATATGGCATGAAAATGAAGCTAATACAAAGAACAAAATAATAGGTGGCAGGTTTTAATCATGCAGTATCAAAAATTCAATGAACTGTTAGAAGAAGAGCCAAATACGATAAACTAAGAAGCTTACCATTGTTTGTATAGCTGCAGAATTACTGGATGGAAATTTGTACGTTCAAAGCTCTATAATTAACTGAACAGCGCTAATTTTAATATCATAAAATATTAATTGTAGTGTACTTTCGGTATGGATATATGAATCATTTACCATTTATCAATTGCAACAGAAATCCAATTATGATTGGCAGTATGATGTTATCCATCGTCATTTTGACAACTTTATCTTCTGGTCAACTATCAATGGGGCAGCCCTTAACCCTGACCGATGACCATATCACCATCAGAAAAACAGCGACATTGGTTCCCGGAGTGCCATCTCCTGGTCATGAAGATCACCAAATTGTAATGGCGTTGCCACCAATCGACAGTGGAAAAGTATGGGTAGGAAAGGTGTCTTGGGTTTCAAGCGAACCAATCGAGGTAGGATTTCTGATAGGACACAACAAGAGTGCAGAAGATAAGGAACATAGCCATCCTGCAACACTACAAGTCAACAAGAGTAGCAACCTAGTCTTTGCGTCTACAAATCTGACTGGCAGTACACCTCAACAAACTTTTGGTAACATGGATTTTGTTATTGACCAGTTGGTATTCCACTCCACAAACAATAGAAAATTCACGGTGACATATGCAATAGATGCAGATGCCAAAGATGTAACTAAACGTTAGTCTGACAAGTATTGTTCCAGCAAAGTGCTCAGTAGTATGTTCTTTGATAGTTCCTTTAGTCTGCTCGCGCAGGTATGCAATATCAGAAGTAATTGCTGTCCTTGATACTTGCAACTCGGATGCTATTTCTCCATGAGTCATACCCCTAGCCCTCAATTCAATAACCTTTGTCCTACGCCATTCTAGTTTGTCAGCCTCAAAGTTCAGGTTTTTCCTTCGTAAATATATGGGTATTCAGATTTTTAGCTTTATCGATATTAACGATCATTCATAGCTGCACTTGCAATGATCATTCGCATAGAATTGTGATTTTACGTATGTGACTATATGCATGATACATAAATAGCAGCAAATCCGTCTACTTATTTGTTAGAATTTGCCGCACTACATATTACTCATAAATTGGAGAGAGCAAGGCATTAGCAAAATCAAAGAATCTTCAGACCGGTACAATTCCTTTAAAGCATCGGTCGAAAAAGCAGGTGGAAAACTGATTGGAGGTTACTATACTTTTGGAGAATACGATGTGGTTATAATTATAGAAGCTCCAAATGATGAAACAGTAATGTCTCTGATGCTCAAAGTTGGCTCAGCCGGAAATGTGAGAACAAAAACCCTGAAAGCATTTACAGCTGAGGAAGGATTCAGGATTATAAAGGATCTTTCATAACCTACCCAGTGGGAGTGTGCATAGACAATCAACATATGAACATGGGAAAGGCTGCTAAGCGATATGCTAGACGTAAATAGTCTTCTAGGATTATCTTTTCCAAGTCGGTTATGTACGGATGATGAAACAGTCCTTAGAAAAAACAGAGTAGCATATCTATCTAATGATATAGACCTTCCTTGAAATAGAAACAAATATCTTATCTCCTTATCGCATATATTGTTGATATATGGATAAGTGATATATGAAAAAATAACGCAGAAGAGGTAATAACATTGGAGACAAAAACAAAAACAACAAAAAACTCAACGATTGAGACAAAAACAAAAACTGTTGCCCAGCTTTTGGTTAGATGCCTTGAAAATGAGGGTGTAAAGTATGTCTTTGGAATCCCAGGCGAAGAGAATATCCATTTTATAGATGCCTTAAATTCATCTTCTTCCATTCACTTCATCTTAGTGCACCATGAACAGTCAGCATCCTTTATGGCTGATATGTACGGTCGTGTTACTGGAAAAGCTGGTGTCTGTAGTGCGACTCTTGGTCCAGGCGCTATTAATCTGCTATTAGGAACAGCTGACGCATTCACAGATAGCGTCCCTTTGATTGCATTGAGCGCCCAAGTAGGTGTTGATCGTGAATACAAAGAAACGCATCAGTTCATTGATCTTGTTAGCATGTTCAAGCCTATAACAAAGTGGGCAGCTCAAATAGGAATTCCAAATTCCGTCCCTGCGATGATAAGAAAAGCATTCAAGCTTGCTCAGACAGAGCGTCCTGGCGCTTGCTATCTTGCTATACCTCAGGACATTGAGCAAATGCCAGTGTCAATAGATCTTCAACCATTGCTTAGATCTGAAGTATACGATAGTTATCCTTCACCATCACAAGTACTACGAGCCGCAAGGATATTGGAACAAGCAAAGTCGCCTGTTATGCTTGCAGGCCATGGTGCTGCTCGAAATAATGCCCAAGATGCATTGATTAGATTCTCTAAAGGACTTCATATCCCAGTAGCAACTACGTTCATGGGAAAGGGAGTCTTTCCAGACAACCATACAAATGCATTGGGAACGGTAGGCTTTATGCGTCATGATTATGTCAACTTTGGATTTGACATGGCTGATGTACTAATATGCATAGGTTATGATATGCAGGAGTTCGACCCAGCAAGGATAAATCCTAATGCAGACAAGAAGATAATACATATCTCTAGATATGCTGCTGAGGTAGATCCTCATTACCCTGTCTCCGTAGGAATTGAAAGTAATATATCAATGGCACTTGATGAGCTTGCCAAAAATGTAAATGTAAATTCCAAACAGTGGCCAAAAGCGGGAAATTGCAAGATTCAAAATCTGCTAAGAGAAGAGTTAGAGCAAGGGGCACTAGATGATTCATTCCCTATTAAACCGCAGCGAATAGTATCAGATACTCGCCTTGCACTTGAAGCCTCAGATATCGTACTTGTGGACACGGGCGCATTAAAAATGTGGATGGCCCGCCTCTATCCTACATACAAACCTAATACTTGCTTAATTTCTAACGGTCTCTCTACTATGGCGTTCGCTCTTCCTGGAGCAATTGCAGTAAAGCTTGCATGTCCTGAACGTAAAGTACTTGCTGCATCCGGTGATGGAGGATTCTTGATGCTTGGTTCAGAGTTGGAGACGGCAGTACGTGAACATGTACCAATTGTAGTTCTGATATGGGAAGACCAATCATATGGACTTATTAAATGGAAAATGGATCTAGAGATGGGACATCATTCTTCTGTTGACTTTAATAATCCAGATTTTGTTAAATATGTAGAAAGTCAAGGAGCCAAAGGATACAAGATCACAAAAGCAGCTGATCTTCTTCCAACTTTGAAATATGCACTTGACGATGATAGTAATTCTGTTTCAGTAATTGCATGTCCGGTTGACTACTCTGAGAACATAAAGCTCACAGATAAGCTTGGGAGTCTAACAGATTCTATCTGATGCAATAGAGGCATTAAATGTATTATTAATAATCAAGACAATATCTAAAACAGCTAAAAGTAGAACTTGCAGAACTGCTAGAAGAAGATGCTAAAGCCGATAAAATCAGAGGCTTACCTTGTATAGCTGCAGACTGGCTGGAAATTTGTATGTTCAAAGTGTTATGACAAGACCTATAACCGTATTAGTGCAAAGACCCTAAGGATTCATACTCCAAATAGGTAACAGCATTTTGATCGACTATCAGTTTTCGCCTCTGTTCGTCACTGGAATAGCTCTTCTAGAAACTAGCAAAGGTTTGCTATAATTCTGCAGTAACCATAATTATTGTCGATATATGATATTGCATATATAAAACAGATATTACTGCTGGATGGGATGGGCTAGTAGAATACATAGTAGGAGCGGCAGCAGTTTCCTTATAGTATTCTTTGTTTTAACAATAACATTTTGTTTAGTATCTGCAGGTATTTTCAAAGCTAATACCACTATCGGTATGGCTGCTTATGCCACGAAATCCGAGGGATCTTCTGGAGGAGATAGGAGCGATGACGGTGGAGGAAGCAAGGGTGGTGGTAGTAGTAGCAGCAGTAATGATGGAGGAGGTAGTAGCAGCGGCAGCGACAATGGTGGTGGCCAGACAGGTGGAAATAATAATAATCCAACAATAGAACAGAGTATTTGTCAGATTTTCAAATCCAGATTATGATCCATTGATAGCTGTTAATACAGGATATGAGATTCAAATTGATGATATGGCAATGCCAGATGGTAATCCTCTTCACAAAACAGGTGCAATATACAACTTTGTCGCTCCTTCAAATGCAGTACTAGCATCAAAACCAGTAGGCCAATGGAATACCTTCGAGATAAAAGCAACAAACCAAAAATATAGCGTTACATTAAACGATGAAAAGGTAATACCAGAATTCACAGGCAATAGGAATACTGAAGGGTATATTGGAATCCAAAATCATGATGCTGATTCCCATGTTTCATTTAGAAATATCAGGATAAAGGAGAAAAAGGTATGATAGTGTTAACGTATTTAGATGACACATCTCTGCATTTGCTTGTAACAATCCTTCATTTCAGGAATTTGAAAGTACAGCTACAACTTAACTTATTCTAAATCTTGGCAATAACGTCTGAATCAAAAAGTCTTACTGAATTGTTATTCAATCCTATAAAATGCAGTATAAAGTGTTTAACACCAATATCTAAATATTTTCTAATGCCTTGTAATACCTTTTCAGGGGTTCCTATCATAACGCTGTCAACTAGGTATTGAGAGTACTCTTTGATACTTTTATCTTCTCTTTTGCTTTGTATAAGCACTTCATTTACTTGCTCTTCTGATTCTCTTATTATACAAGGCAACACGACAGAGTATTCTATATCTTTCTTGTAGTCCCTTGCAATCGAGCTGCAATATTCCTTTAAGATGGAGATCTTTCTTTTCATTTCCTCAGGGGAACCAAAGAAGAGATTGTATCTGTTAGCATGTTTTGCTACTACTTTAAGCAAATACTTTTCACCCGATCCTCCAACCATTATCAATGGATGAGGCTTTTGGATTGGTTTTGGATTGCATATCGCATCTTTTATTTTGTAGTATTTCCCTTCAAATGATGCATATTTTTCTGTCCACATTGCTTTGATTATGTTTATTGATTCATCAAGTTGTGTGATTCTTATTCTATCTGGTGGAAAATCATATCCATATGCTAGATATTCTTGCTCATACCATCCTGCACCAATTCCTAACTCTATTCTACCATTACTTATGATATCCAAAGTTGACAACATTTTTGCTAGCAATGCTGGATTGCGATAAGAGTTGCATACAACTACTTGTCCTATCTTTACTTTTTTTGTAATTGCTGCTAGAGAAGACAGTAAAGTGAAGCATTCAAAAATATTTTTTTCTACATCATCTTTATAGTGAGGAACAAGATGATCATATGCATAAATTGAATCAAAGTTCAAATTATCCGCTGCTGTGGCAACAGACTTTGAGAATTCATATTGGCTAACAGGATTGTTTTCTTGGTCTGATGGGAGATCACTTGTTCTCCATCCTTGTGGAATAGCTAGTCCAAATTTTATATTGTCTGGCATAAATGATATCTGTTACAATTATGGTATACGATATCTATTAGAGCTATTTATTTATAGCCATCAATATTTGTGTCAGTGCGTTATGGTTACGATAGAAGAAGGGGACGACCTAGGAAAAATATTGCAACTTCTTATAGAGACATTAATTAGAGAGCACAAACTGGATCCAAGTACAGCAAATAACATTATCAACTAAGGAAAACGAATCAAGCAACAATAGGTAGAGCGTAGTAATAAACTGATGCCAAGAGCTGACAAACTAGAAGATTAGTTTGGTTCCGTGCATAATATATTTGAAAGCCTACGAAGAAAAGTGCAATCGCTGTAGCAACACCACCTATGCTCTGAAATACACCAAACCAAAATTCAAGTACAGGATCAAGCATGTCGATTAGTATCGATCTGCATAGTCAATTAGTTAAAATGTTTTTTTCTTGATAATGCGAAAACGATATGCAATTTTTTGGTCATAAAAATATAGTGATGATATCTTCTCGATATACATTATGTTCATTCCCTCTTTCCCTTCGCTTGCATGATGTTGGCTGGTGTTAATCGGTTCTGTCTAAGCAAGGCTCTAAGTCTTGCTTTACTTGTTATAAAAGGAAATTCATTTCTAAAATGCTCGTTCATCCATTTCTCATCGTCTAGCACATGCTTTCGTTTTAACCTGCTTTGTGGAAGTGTATTCCAAGACTTTGTCAACTTAAAAACGTCATTTTAATCGGTCAGCTTTTGTACTGCGACTTAGCCATTGTTTCATGGATTTGGTCATCAAAATTATCTAATTGCACGAATTTATCATGATTCGATAATTTCTCATATTGGTCAGCACTGAATTGTTTAAAATATTTCATTGTTCCAAACAATTTGCTAGAGTATTCTTTAAATTTAGGCCTTGAAAAATATCGAATCAAGCTGATATGTTTTTCATATTCCTCTATAAACCTGCAAAGGCATAGTTCATTGTTATTTTCGTCTACAATTGACAATATTAGCGGGTCAATTCGATATTTTAAAAAGCCTAAAATCTCAAGTCTTAACCAGTTTTCTGGAATTTCTTTGAAATTTTTAGGTAATATTAGTTTGGAATGTTGCATAAAATTATCGACTTGCTCTGGATTCGTGTAATTAGATATTTTTTCGGAGTCAGAAGCAGGAATATCACTATATGATGGTATATCTTTTGGCGTTTGTCTATTAGAGAATCTTCTTCGTCTATGTATCCATTGTTTAGCAGTTCGTTTAGATATATTTTCTTCATTGCGTCTGTGGTAATTGATTTGCCTGTTTCCTGTTTGTAATATTCACATAATTCTCGAGTTGTAACTCCAATTATCTTCTCTTTGATAACATTACCCTTAGTGTCCGTCTCACTATTTACTTCTGGCTTTGACTCTACTAGTGGAACAAAATAATCTTTGAAGAACTTGAGTTTGTATGATGGCATCCCGCTAACGTTTTGAGTTATATACAGGACTTGACTCAGGTCTTCAAGTGCTGCTATTGCTTGAGTCTCTGAACCTAAGATTAATTTCTTCCTTAGATGTGATTTTGCAAGTACTATAATTTCAAGGAATGAGAATATACGCTTTGTAATTCTGTTATCTGGTCCCTTCTCTGCTGGTAGAGCTTCAGCAAGAATTTCAAGGAACGGAATCCATACAGGATTATTATTGCTGCTGTAGTTTCGAATTTGCTGCTTTAAATTCAATATACAAAGTTTTGCTAGGCTAATCTCTTCGTCGGACACAATTACTCTTTGCTGTATCAATCTAGGAAGTCCTTTTCTTTGTGCTATAAGTAAATTGGATTCTCTATATTTTTCAGGATTCATATTAGGTGAAGTTATCAAAGAGCGGCTTACAATTTCAGGCCATGTGGACCAATTTGATTCGTCTTTAGCGCTGCAAAATATACAAGCAGGCCATCCTTTAACCACGACCCTTTTTACTTCAAAACCCCTCTCAGTCTT